>JBFKXW010000168.1:0-6273 GCA_041637915.1 Pseudomonadales bacterium
ACTCAGTGCTGCACACAGGTAGGTTTTTCCGCAGCCGGCGGGGCCAATGCCGAAGGTCAACTGGTGCTGGCGGATGGAACGGACGTAGGCGGCCTGGTGGAGGGTGCGTGGTTTCACTTCCGGGATGTGTGGCTGGTAGCTCAGATCAGGAAACTGCTTGCGGTTGCGGGCTTTTGCACGGGCCATGAAACTTCCTCGTTGTCATATGAATATGTTGCGCGGCACCCCATCGGGCTGGCGCTACGCGTTCCCTGTCACGAAAAAAGCTGGGTGGTGATGAACCTCCTTGTGCGTGGATGGATGGCTTGAACGCGGTGCGGCACGGACGCGTACAACGCACCCTGACGCAGGTTGCGCGCAGTAAGGAGGTTTTCTGGAGTGAGAAGTGCCCTGAAACCTGGGTCACCTGGAAGGCGACGGTTGCTCGAAGGACTTGGCATCGAAGCAATCATCATTGCCTGTAGGTATAGCTACAGGCTGGGCGGCGTGTCAAGCGCCGCCGCCGGCGCGCGGATGTCTCAGCCGTCGGAAATACGCCTCAAATGGCGCACGGCATCTTCGACCTGCCCATCCCGGAGGGCAGGCGCTACGTTGCTTCGCACGTTCTGATAGAGATGAAATCCTGCCTGGGGCGCCGAAAAGTTGAATATCTTCCAACCATGAGTGGACCTGTGGAGGTAAAAATACACCTCGATCGGGTCTTCCCCGGATCGCAGCTTCAGGCTGGAAATGACCACCGCAACCTCGCCGGATTCATCCAGTGCCTCGTTCTGCACCGTGACATCCGCCACGGCGTGCGCAGATCCCATGAGACGGGACAGCGCGTAGTTCAGGTACCTGCCGACGGCCGAGATGAGCTCCCACTTGTTCTCGGACTGCTCAATCTGCCCCCAGTGCGGCTCGACGGCGCTGCGGGTGATGCGCTCATAATCCCAGAAATAGGACTGCGAGCGGGCCACGGCGGCGGCCGGGTCCTGCTGGTTACTCTCAACGGCGGACATTTCTGCCTTGAGGGCCAGGTAGGCATTCAGCACCACGTTGGAAGGGGACACCGGGTTCGCTGCAGCAGGCACGGAGAGCAGCAGGAAAACTGAGATCAGCCAGGTACGCATCATCAGGAAAACATTGCCAGCGCCACGACAGCAACATAGTTGAAATTACGGATATTGAAAATCCGGAACCCATGGCATCCGGCAGAAAAAAGGCGGGGCAAGCCCCGCCTTCTTACAGCATTTTGCCGCTCAGCCGCCGACCGCGATGGGCTGGTACTTGTTGGCCACTTCCTGATACTCACCGATCTGATCGAAGTTCATGTACCGGTAGATCTCCGGTGCCATGGAATCGATCTTGTTGGCATACTCCATGTACTCCTGTGCGGTGGGCAGCTTGCCGATTACTGCCGCAATCGCCGCCAGTTCCGCCGAGGCCAGATACACGTTGGCGCCCTGGCCGAGTCGGTTCGGGAAGTTGCGGGTTGACGTGGAGACCACTGTTGAATTGGGCGCAACCCGCGCCTGGTTGCCCATGCACAATGAGCAACCCGGCATTTCGGTACGTGCTCCGGCACGCCCGTAAATGTTGTAGTAGCCCTCTTCCATGAGTGTGTGCTCGTCCATGCGCGTAGGCGGTGCGATCCACAACTTGGTGCTGAGAGATCCACCCGGCACGCTGTCCAGCAACTTGCCGGCGGCCCGGAAGTGGCCGATGTTGGTCATGCAGGAGCCGATGAAAACTTCCTCGATCTTGTCGCCGGCGACATCAGACAGCGTCTTGGCATCGTCCGGGTCGTTGGGGCAGCACAGGATCGGTTCCTTGATCTCGTCCATGTTGATCTCGATGACCTCGAGATAATCGGCATCGGCATCCGCCCGCATCAGGCTCGGGTTCTCCAGCCATTTTTCCATGTTCTCGATCCGGCGTGCGATGGTGCGCCTGTCACCGTAACCGGTTTCGATCATCCACTTCAGCAGCGTGATGTTGGAGCGCAGGTACTCGGCCACAGACTCTTCCGACAGCGTGATCGTGCAGCCGGCAGCTGAGCGCTCGGCGGACGCATCAGACAGTTCAAAAGCCTGTTCAACGGTGAGTTCCTCCAGGCCTTCGATCTCCAGTACGTTGCCGCTGAAGATGTTCTTCTTGCCTTTCTTCTCGACGGTCAGCAGGCCGGCCTTGATGGCGTACAGCGGAATGGCGTGCACGAGGTCGCGCAGCGTGATGCCGGGCTGGCGCTTGCCGGTGAAGCGGACCAGGACCGATTCCGGCATGTCCAGCGGCATCACACCGGTGGCAGCGGCGAAGGCGACCAGACCAGAACCAGCCGGGAAGGAAATACCCATCGGGAAACGCGTGTGCGAATCACCGCCGGTGCCGACCGTATCCGGCAGCAGCATGCGGTTCAGCCACGAATGGATGATGCCGTCGCCCGGGCGCAGCGAAACGCCGCCGCGGTTCATGATGAAGTCGGGCAGGGTGTGCTGGGTCTCAACATCCACAGGCTTGGGATAGGCCGCGGTGTGGCAGAAGGACTGCATGACCAGGTCGGCGGAGAAACCCAGACAGGCGAGGTCTTTCAGTTCATCCCGCGTCATCGGGCCGGTAGTGTCCTGCGAGCCCACCGTGGTCATGCGCGGTTCGCAATACATGCCGGGGCGCACGCCGTCCATACCGCAGGCCTTGCCGACCATCTTCTGGGCCAGCGTGAACCCTTTGCCGGTGTCGTTCGGCTGCTCCGGCTTGCGGAACAGGTCGGACTCTTCCAGGCCCATTGCTTCGCGCGCCCGGGTGGTCAGGCCGCGCCCGATGATCAGGTTGATGCGGCCGCCGGCACGCACCTCGTCCAGCAGCACCTGGGTGCGCAGTGCAAAGGTGGTGATCGGGTCGCTCTCTCCGCTCTTGCAGATTTTTCCCTCGAACGGGTAGATGTCGATCACATCGCCCATGTTGAGTTTTTCAACGTCACATTCGATGGGCAGTGCGCCGGAGTCTTCCATGGTGTTGAAGAAGATCGGTGCGATCTTGCTGCCGATACAGACGCCGCCAGTGCGCTTGTTGGGCACGAAGGGAATGTCCTCACCGGTGTGCCAGAGCACCGAGTTGGTGGCCGACTTACGGGAAGACCCGGTCCCGACGACATCCCCCACGTAGGCGAGCGTGTGCCCCTTGCCCTTGAGTTCTTCGATCTGCTTGATGGGGCCGATCTCGCCCGGCTTGTCCGGGTTGATGCCTTCCCGCTCGTTCTTGAGCATGGCGTTGGCATGCAGCGGAATGTCCGGGCGGCTCCAGGCATCCTGCGCCGGCGACAGGTCGTCGGTATTGGTTTCGCCAGCAACGAAGAAGACCGTGACTGTCATCTTCTCCGGCACGTCCGGGCGGCCCGTGAACCACTCACCATCGGCCCAGGATTGCAGGACCCCCTTGGCGTGTTCATTGCCGTCGTCGGCCTTTTCCTTGACGTCGTGGAAGGCGTCGAAGACGAGCAGCGTGTGTTTCAGCGCTTTTGCGGCAAGTTCAGCGACTTCACTGTCATCCAGCAGCGCCACCAGTGGCTCCACGTTGTAGCCGCCCTGCATCGTGCCGAGCAGTTCGGTTGCCTTCTTTTTGTCGATGAGCGGGGAACTGTCTTCGCCCTGGGTGATTGCAGCCAGGAAGGCTGCCTTCACGTAGGCGGCCTGATCCACCCCGGGCGGGACCCGCGTGGTGAACAGGTCCAGAATGAATTCCTCTTCGCCGGCCGGTGGGTTTTTCAGCAATTCCACCAGTTCCGTGGTTTGCTGCTCGTCCAGTGGCTTGGGAACGATGCCTTCAGCGGCTCGTTCTTCGACATGTTTGCGGTAGGCGTCAAGCACGATGGAATCCTCGTTGGCGTCAATGATTGTGGGGAGCCGGTTGCCAGCGGGAATTATATCCCGGCAACCCGGGGCTCCGGAAAGGACAAGTATAGAAGGAATAAGCGGTTACAATGGGCCATGACTGACGAAGCGCCCATGGCCCCGGTGCCGACCCCCTGTGTGGGGGTCTGTTCGACCGTGTACGGGGACCGCGTCTGCCGGGGTTGTAAGCGCTATGCGCACGAGATCATCCGCTGGAATACCTATGCTGAGGAGCAGCGCGCCGCCATCCTGGCGCGGCTGGAACAACTCACGGCACAGATCGTCGCCAACCGCTTCCAGGTGGTGGATGCCGGACTGCTGGAGGCTGCGTTACGGCGCCTGCAGGTGCGGTTTCATTCATCCCGTGCGGTTTCCCACCAGGTGGCAGAGCTGATCCGCACCCGGGCAGACCGCATGGGGGATCCGTCCGCCTGTGGATTGCAGGTGCTCCCGCCCTGGAACAACCTGCCCCTGCCGAAGTTGCGTGACCACATGGAGGAGGAACTGATCATGCTGGCCGAGGCCTACCTGGATCGCTATTTCCCCGGCGGGATGCCGGGTGCCGGGCAGCAGGGGCTGTTTCATGACTGAGCAGCCCTGGAACCAGGTGCTTCGCTGCGCCACGCCGGAATCCTGGCTGGATGCCGCAGAGGCCGACCTGGAACTGTTGCTGGTGGATCATGCCCACTGCGAGCGCAAGGCGGCTTCCTCCGCCCTCAGCCTGATGTACCGGTATGCAGATCTGATCGATATCCAGCAGCATATGTCCCGGCTTGCGCGGGAGGAACTGCGTCATTTCGAACAGGTGCTGGGCCTGCTGGCGGCGCGTGGCTGGTCGTTTCGAAAACTCAATCCGTCCGGCTACGCTGCCGGCCTGCATGCGCAGGTGCGTCGCGATGAGCCGGGGCGTCTGGTCGACACGCTGATTGTGGGCGCGCTGATCGAGGCGCGTTCCTGTGAACGGTTTGCCGCGCTTGCGCCACGGCTGGGTCAGGATCTGGGCCGGTATTACCACCGTCTTTGCGGAGCGGAAGCACGCCATTTTGAGCAATATCTGGGGCTTGCGGCTGCGCACTGCGGTGATGGGGCAGATCTGGATTCGCGGATTGCGATGTTTTCCGCGCAGGAAGCTGCGCTGATTCAGCAGCCTGATTCGCGATTTCGTTTTCACTCCGGCGTGCCGCTTCCTGCGGCTGCCGGCCCGTGCCGGCACCGGGCGTCGCTGGTTACAGCGGAAAGTCCTTGAGGTCGGCGCCACCCCGGCTGAAACGCAGCACCCACATTCTTTCATGCCAGGCACCGAGCACGATGCGTCTCGCCGTGTGTCCGTCGACCACGATATCGTGGACGTGGGGCCGGTGGGTGTGCCCGTGGATCAGTGTCTTGACCTTGTGCGCCGCCATGACGCGGACGACCTCCGAGGGCGTCACGTCCATGATGTCCTCCGGCTTCATGGCGCTTTCCGTCTTGCTGCGATCCCGCAGCTGTTTGGCCAGCGCCAGGCGCTCCTTGACCGGTCGGGCGAGCACCGCCTGCTGCCAGGCGGCGGTGCGTGACTGGCTGCGGAAGGACTGATACTCCTCATCCCGCGTGCAGAGTGAGTCCCCGTGCATCAGCAACAGGCGCTCGCCGTAAATCTCCACCACGGTCGGATCCTTGATGATCTTCATGCCGGTGACGCCGGCAAAGGTGTCGCCGAGCAGGAAGTCGCGGTTGCCATGCATGAAGTACACCGGGGTCCCGGTATTCACCAGTCGCCGCAGGCAGTCGCGCACCTTGATGATGAATGGGTCGGCATAGTCATCACCGATCCAGAACTCGAAAAAGTCACCCAGGATGTAAAGCGCCTCTGCCTGCGGTGCAACGCCACTGGCAAACCGGAAGAAGGCTTCCGCCGTGCGCGGTTGTTCCGGACACAGGTGTACGTCAGAAATGAACAGCACGGTCATCAGCTGGCTCCGGCGCGGCGACTATCGACAGGTTAGTTGATTTCCACGCTCTCGATGACGACGTCCTCGCTGGGTACGTCCTGCATGCCGGCGCGGATCGTCGTGGGCTGCTTGGCAATGTGCTGAACCACATCCATGCCATCGACCACCTTGCCGAAAACGGCATAGCCCCAGCCTGATTCCGTCGGTGCAGTGAAGTTGAGGAAATCATTGTCGGCGACATTGATGAAAAACTGGGCGCTGGCGGAATGCGGGTCCGGCGTGCGCGCCATGGCGATTGTGCCGGTTTCGTTGGTCAGGCCGTTGTCGGCTTCATTCTGGATGGGGTCGCGCGCCTCTTTCTGAGCCATCTCCTTGTCGAAGCCGCCACCCTGGATCATGAATCCGTCGATGACACGGTGGAAAATGGTGCCGTTGTAGAAGCCACTCTGGGCATATTCAACAAAATTTCGAGT
>JBFKXW010000169.1:0-6272 GCA_041637915.1 Pseudomonadales bacterium
ACGCTCGGCGTGGTCGGGCTCGGCGCGATCGGCTCCATGGTCGCCAACATGGGACTGTCGCTGGGGATGGACGTTGCCGGCTATGACCCGGCCATCTCCGTCGATGCGGCGTGGCGGCTGTCCAGCAAGGTACGCAAGATGGACAACCTGTCCTCGCTGCTGGGACGGTGTGACTTCGTGACGCTGCATGTCCCTGCCATGGAGGCCACGCACCACCTCATCAATGCCGATTCACTCGCTTCTGCCCGGGAAGGACTGGTGCTGCTGAACTTCGCGCGGGAGGAAGTGGTGGATGCCGGTGCTGTGCTCCAGGCGCTCGAAGCCGGCAGACTGGGCCGCTACGTCACGGATTTCCCGACGGCCGAGCTGATCGGTCGCGAGGATGTCATTGCCATGCCACATATAGGGGCCAGCACCGACGAAGCGGAGGAAAACTGCGCAGTCATGGCCGCCGACCAGCTGATCGATTTCCTGGAAAACGGCAACATCCTGAACTCGGTCAATTTCCCGCCCCTGCGCATGGAGCGATCGGGCGGTGCACGGATCACCTTTACCAACCACAATGTATCCGGTGTGCTAGGCAATGTGCTGTCGGTACTCGCCGAGCGCGAGGTGAATGTCGCGGACATGCTGAACAAGAGCCGCGGCAATGTTGCCTACAATATCCTCGACGTTGAATGCGCGCCGGATGAACGCCTGCTGCAGGAAATCGGTAACGTGGAACATGTGATCAACGTACGCTGCATCTGAGCCCAATCCATCGCTCGAGCATTGAACCATCCGCTTCGCGCACCCATGGAGCCTGAAATGAACAATCGTCTTTTCCTGATCGCACTACTGCTGCCTGTTGCTGCAATCGCACAGGACTACCAGGGCATGTCCCAGCAGGACATGCAGAAGATGATGCAGGGCATGCAGCAGATGCAAAGCTGTATGCAGAACATCAATCAGGCAGAACTGCAGGCGCTGGGCGGTCGCGCGGAAGCCATGCAGCGCGAGATCAAGACCCTGTGCCAAAAGGGGCAGCGCGATCAGGCGCAGGGACGTGCAATGTCCTTTGCCATGGAAGTGCAGCAGAACCACTCTATGCAGCAGCTGAGTCGGTGCGGCGAGAAGATGGCGGGCATGCTGCAGGCGTCCCCGTTTCTGGAGCAGCTGAAACAGGCTGCAGTGGCAAACGCTGCCAACCAGCACATCTGCGACTAGCAAGCAGAACGACAGATCATGGCCGCTGCCAGCCTGCTGACCCTGCTCGATGACATCGCCACGGTGCTCGATGATGTCGCAGTGCTCAGCAAGCGGGCAGCCGTCAAAACTGCCGGTGTGCTGGGCGACGATCTGGCACTGAATGCTGAGCAGGTCACCGGCGTGCGCGCGGAGCGCGAACTCCCGGTAGTCTGGGCGGTTGCCAAGGGCTCCTTCCTCAACAAATTCATCCTGGTCCCTGGTGCGCTGGCAATCAGCGCATTCCTGCCGTGGCTGATCACGCCTCTGCTGATGTGTGGAGGTCTTTTCCTGTGTTTTGAGGGCGTAGAGAAGCTTCTGCATCGATACCTGCACCCGGCCGAAAAAGCTGCCCACGAGTCAAAGCTGAAAAAGGCCCTGATTCAACCCAAGGCAGACCTGGTAGCGCTGGAACGGGACAAGATCAAAGGCGCAATCCGCACCGATTTCATTCTGTCCGCTGAAATCATCGTCATCGCACTCGGCACGGTACAGGCGGTGGACTTTCTGACCCGCACGCTGGTGGTGTCCACGATTGCGCTCGGCATCACCTTCGTCGTGTATGGGCTGGTCGCTGGCATCGTCAAACTGGACGACGCGGGTGTGCATTTGCTCCGGCAGGAGGGCGCTGTGCTGCAGCAGAAACTGGGCGCAGGGATTCTCTGGTTTGCGCCGGTGCTGATGAAAGGACTTTCGATTCTCGGTACGCTGGCCATGTTCCTCGTTGGCGGCGGCATTCTCGTGCATGGCATCCCGCTCCTCGCGCAGATCGCACACGACGCAGTGCAATTTGCCGGTGCCGTTCCCGCGATCGGGCCCGCGACCGGCCTGCTCGGCGGGGCGCTGCTCAACGCCCTGGTCGGCATCCTGGCCGGTGGAATCACGGTTGGCGTCCTGACGATGGGCAGGCGCCTGCGCGGCGGCGACCCGGACGCAGGTGCATCATGAGCAACGCCGGCTTCGTGGACCGGCTGCGTGCCAACCTCGACGGCGTGATCCGGGGCAAGCGCGAGGCCGTCGATCTGTTGCTGACGGCTGTCATCGCGGGCGGTCATGTCCTGCTGGAGGATGTGCCCGGTCTGGGAAAGACCACACTGGCCAAGGCATTTGCCCGCTCGGTGCATCTGCAATTCACCCGCGTACAGTTCACGCCGGATCTGCTGCCGGCCGACATTCTCGGCTCGCAGGTGCTGCATCCGGAAAACGGCAGCTTCAGTTTTCAGCCCGGGCCGGTGTTCACCCAGGTGCTGCTGGCCGATGAGATCAATCGCGCTTCGCCGCGCACACAGAGCGCGCTGCTGGAGGCCATGAGCGAGGGGCAGGTTTCCGTGGACGGCACCACGCACAACCTGCCAGACCCATTTATCGTGCTGGCCACCCAGAACCCGGTAGATTTTCAGGGCACGTACCCACTGCCGGAAGCGCAGCTGGATCGCTTTCTGCTGCGCTTCTCGCTCGGCTACCCGCCACCGGAAGTGGAGCTTGATGTGCTGGAGGCACACCGGGATGCGCAGCCCGTCGATTCGGTGCAGGCGGTGGCCACCCAGGCAGACCTGCAGCAGGCGCGCGAGGCCGTGCGCGGGATCACAGTCACGCGCGAGGTGAGCGCCTACCTGATGCAGGTGGTACAGCGCACCCGCGATCACAAGGACCTGGAACTCGGCGTCTCTACGCGTGGCGCGCTGGCCTGGTACCGCGCCGCACAGGCTTTCTCCCATCTGCACGGACGCGACTATGTCAGCCCCGATGATCTGCAGAAACTGGCGGTTCCCGGCCTGGCACACCGTGTCGTGCCCACCCCGGAAGCACGCTTCGGTGGCACCAGCATGGCGTCGCTGATCGAATCCATCCTGCAGGAAATCCCGGTACCGGCGTGAACAGCGCGGACCTGTCCCGCACGCTGGCGCGACTCAATCACGTCCTGATCCCGGCGACCAAGGAAGGCCGCGACCGCACCCGCCGCAATCCACTGGTACGCCTGGCTGCGCCGGTGCTGTGGCTGTACAAGTCGCTGACGGACACCGGCCGCTGGCTGGCCGTCCTTTCCATTCTGGTCGGCGCCGCCGCGATGGATGTGGCGGCCAGCGAGACCTACGTGCTCTGGTGCCTGATCACCGGGCTATTGCTGGGCGGCTTCCTCCTGCGCCCGTTCTACCGTATGCCCAGCGTACACCTGGACGTCAGCGGACCCCGCCAGGTCACGATCGGGGAAGAGGTCACATTCCGCCTCCGGCTCGACAATCCCACTGACCGCTCGCATGCGCTGATCCATATCGATCGTCCTTTGCTGCCGTGGGATGGCACCTGGCATGCCGCATCGCCCATGGTGGATGAGCTCCCGGCCTGGGGCGTCGCCCGCACGGTCACCCAGGCGCGCTTCACGGAACGCGGCCATCATCATCTGGATGCCTTTCATGCCGCCGCCATGCTGCCGTTCGGCATCACGCAGGGCCGGCGGGTCGACAGCCGTGGCGTGCACTTCGTCGTGGTTCCGCGCATCGCGCGGGTGGAGCGAATTCGCCTGCCGGAACGCAGCCGCTACCAGCACGGCGGCGTCGCGCTGGCATCCACGACCGGCGAGTCGATGGAGCTGCTCGGTGTGCGGCCATACCGGCACGGGGACCCGGTGCGCGACCTGCATGCGCGCAGCTGGGCACGACGCGGTGAACCAGTGGTTCGCGAGTACCAACAGGAATACTTTTCCCGCGTGGGCGTCGTGCTCGATACCGATATTGCGTCCGCCGGCGAGCAACAGCTGGAATCGGCCATCTCACTGGCTGCCGGCATCATTGCCTGCCTGACACGCGGCGAAACCCTGATCGACCTGCTCGTCACCGGGGACCGCTTGCATCGCTTTACGCTGGGCCGCAGTCTCGGCCACCTGGAGCAGGCACTGGATCACCTCGCCTGCGTTCATCCCGGCCCGCCACTGGACGCCACGCAACTCAGCGGCATGCTGGCCCCCTACCTGGATCGCCTCTCCTGCGTCGTCTTCGTCGCACTGCATTGGGACGGCGCCCGCGCCCGGCTGGCCGCGGACATTCGGACCCAGGGCGCCGCATGCAGAACCCTGTTGGTGACGCGCGGGGAAGACACGCCCGTCGACGCCGAACTGACCGCCCTGTCCTGCGCACAGATCGATACCAGTCCGGGGTTGAGCCTGTGAAAGGTGGCATCGAGGCGCGCACGAAACGCATCGCAGCCTGGGATTTCGCTGCTGCCGCCTGCGCCCTCATGGCACTCGGCGTCATGACCATCTCCGCCGCGCTCTACGCACTGCTGCCGATCATTCTTGGCAGCGCCGTGATGCGCCAGCGACTGCCGGGTGGCGGCGTGATCGAGATTGCGCTTTCCCTGGGCGCGGTGACCGCCGGCACCCTGCTCGCGGCCGAAGCCGGCGTACGCAATGCCACGGGCATTCTCGCCCCGATTGCCGCGGAGGTGTTGCTTGGCGGCCTGTTCCTGGTGATCGCGCGCCTGTACCTGCGCAAACCGCGCGGGGGCAATCTCCTCACGCTCTCCATCGGCCTCGCCGCGATGACCGCCGGGGGGGCGGCCAACCTGGGCTGGGCGTATCTGTCCCTGAGCATGCTCTACCTGCTGACCGGACTGCACGGTCTGCGCGCGCTGGAACATGCCCGCACCCAGCCACGCTTTCCGCCGCTGCGTCAGTTGATTCCGGGTGTCCTCTACCTGGCCGCCAGCGCTGGTTTTACAGTCGGACTGCTGATGACTCTGCCGCAGCTGTACGGATTTGCCACCGAGCGCTTCGTCGACTGGATCCGGCTCGACCCGCCGAAGACCGGTTTCACAGAAGGCGGCATGTTTCTCGGCGCCATGGAGGGGATGTGGGAATCCGACGAGATCGTCCTGCGCATCGACGGCAACGCCTTCAACATGCATCTGCGCGGCTCGGTGCACCGGCGCTACCGGCGCGGCACCTGGCTGGAGGAAACAGCGCGCCGACTGCCGGTCGGATCCGACGCGGGTTTTGCCAGGGAAACCCAGTTCACCGTACAAAGGCTGGACAGCGAAAGTGCCATCCTGATGGCACCACTGGGCAGCGTGGTGGTCACCGAAGCGGCGCAGGCCCTGCAACGGGATGTCTTCCAGATCACCCGCAGCATCACGCCCGACCTCACGCGCTATCAACTGGCTGCTGCGCCGGCAGGTCACTATCCGTTGGGACCGGAAGACAAGGACCTTGAGGTGCCGGAGGATTTGCACGCACCGATTCACAGACTCGCGAAAGAGTGGACGAGTGGCACGAACGGATCCGCAGAAACCATGGCCGCGCTCGTTCGCAGCCTGGAACAGGAATTTGTCTATTCGCAGCACTACCAGCGCACGCCGGGACGCGACCCGCTGCTGGAGTTTTTGCAGAACAACCGACAGGGGCATTGCGAGTATTTCGCATCCGCCCTGACGCTGCTCGCGCGCACCCAGCACATCCCCGCCCGCGTCGTACGCGGCTACCGCGTGCGCGAACGCAATCCGCTCACTGGGCAGCACATCGTACGCGAGAGTAACGCGCACGCATGGGTGGAAGCATGGATCAATGGCCGCTGGCGCACGTACGATCCGGCGCCAATGCAAAGCCTGGAACCGCCGCCCCGGGAATCCATGTCCTGGACAGGCGCTGCAGTGGATGCCCTGCAGCTGGTCATCAGCCGGGCCTGGGAGGCCGCACGCGCACACCTGTCACGGGCAGGTTACCTGATCGCGTCGCTGCTGGCGGCTGCATTTGTCATCCACCGGGCGCTGTCGCACCTGCGTGCACGCAGGCGACGCGTGCGGAAGGGCGGACCGGGCGCAACGGAACGTCACATGAGACCGCAGGACATTGAAGAACTGTTCGCCGAAATGGCGGCTGCCGGGCTCAGGCGGCTGCCGGCAGAGTCGTTGGAACATTTTGCAGAGCGAACCGCAGGCGAACACGCCGGCGCAAGAGAAATCATCCTGTCCTACGCATCGGCACGATACGGCACACAGCTCGTCGGAACCGAGCGAAGCTGAATACGCGCCCCGGCCGCGCTCACCACCCGACC
>JBFKXW010000170.1:0-6254 GCA_041637915.1 Pseudomonadales bacterium
AGCGGCTCCTCCTCTATTTCGAGGGGGGGGCGTTCTGGCAAGCCGCCAGGACGTCTGCACCGGTTGCGAGGGCGGTCCCCACCGTTTCGCGGCTGCAGTACGCGGCTTGCGGCAGGTACTCACCCATGCCTTCCAGTCCGTCGTGATAGCCCTGATGCTGAATCGCCTGTGGGAACTTGTCCACGTCATCGGGCGGCAGCATGTGACGGTAAATCACCAGCGAGTTGTAGTAAGGGCCGCCCCATGGCAACCAGTTTACGCCGGGCACCTGATCGATACCGGCCGGCCGATTGCCGGCATCCGATACCACCACCGTGAAATAGCCCGCGGCATCCAGCTGCATGTCCAGATCGGCCAGGCAGTCCACGTAGCGCTGGGTCTCAAAGTGATTGGTACAGATGGACCAGTATCGCAACTGGGCCTCCTGATAGCGCAACTGCGCGTCCGTACCGCGCCGTCCGGTGGGACGGGTATTGCCGGTTGAGATCCCGTTGTTTCCGCGTGTCTCCTGGCGGCCGTCCCCCTCCCAGAGCGGTGCCTTGGCCTTGATGACATACAGGTTGCCCTTGTCACGCCGGAAGAACAGCGTCAGGTAGGAGTTGTCCACATTACTCAGGAAACCGCCGCCATTGCCTTCCGTAACACGCGATTGCGGCAGCTCGGCACCCACAGGATTGGCAAGCAGGTTGTTGGCGAGGTTGCGGCCGGTTTCCGGTAATCCGAAAAACTTCGTCGGCTTCGGGTCCTCCGGCGCGAGGCGGTAGGGAGCAAACGCAAGGCCGTCGGGGAAATCAGCGCCCATGATCGCGTCGTTCAGCGCGCTGCCGGTATCCGGCGTGAACGGGCCGCACTTGCTGAACGGGACCAGCGTGGTGCCGCCGTCGGCCGTCTCTTGGGTGATGGTCGGCAGGTCTACACCACCCTGTGGGTCCCGAAAGTCCTGCGGTACGTATATCCGGTAGATCATCAGGAACTGAGGGTTGTGCACGCCACCGGCGCCGCCCGGCAGACTGATCTCGCCGGTGTAGATGGTATTGTGTGACCGCTCCTCCGGCTTGGCACCGGTTTCGACGATGAGCGTGTAGGCATCGCCTACGCCCTCGCCGGTGGGATCCTCGGCATGCCGGAAAGGATTTCTGCCACCCGCATTCGGGTCGATGCGGAAATCAGCGATGCCGTCGGTTGGTCGGGCTGCAGCATCGTACACATTGAAGGAAAAATAACGAACGTCCGGGTACTGGCCCTCAATACGAAAGCGGGTGCCGGGCAGGGCGCCGGAGACTGCACTGACCCAGTAGATGGCGTACTTGTCCGGATAGGCAATATTGGCGGTGTCCGGGTCGGAAACGAACGGCCAGTCACAGGCGCCGAATTCCGAGCGCTCTTCAGCCTGTGCCTGCATGGCGATCAGGCTGACAAAAAGCACAGCCCACGCACCGCTTTTCAGGGATGTCATCATCAGTGTCTCTGCAGATTGATTTTTTATCTTCGAATCAGTGTAAGAGATGCGTGCCGGCTTACCATCGTTGAAATTCAGGAGTCAGTCTCGTTTTTGAAAGCTTCCCAGGCCAGCATGATCTCCTTCCGGCCGGTGCCCCAGCGATAGCCTCCCAGTCCACCATCTGCGCGCAGAACGCGGTGGCAGGGGATGAGCCACGAGATCGGGTTGGCACCGACCGCTGTACCGACCGCACGACCTGCCCCGTCTCGTCCGAGCGCTGCCGCGATGCGGCCGTACGTCGTGGTCTGCCCGTCGGGCACCTGCAACAGCGCGCGCCATACCTGAATCTGGAACTTGGTGCCGCGCAGATGCAACCGCGGGCGGGCTGTGTCCGAAAAAACCTGCCGGGCCAGTTGCTGCGCCCCCTGCGAGTCTTCCTGTAGTCGGGCATGCGGCCAGCGTTGCTGCAATGCAGCAAGCATCTCCTCACGTTCGTCCGGGTCACGAAACGCCAGAAAACACAGGCCCCGCCCGGTGCGGGCGATCAGGGCCTCCCCGAAGATCGTGTCGGTGAAGCCGAAGAACACCGTGAGATCTCGGCCGGGCTGGGCCTGGCCGGGCGTCACTGCCTCGCAGAAGACCAGCAGGTCATGCAAGCGGCCGGCGCCGGAAAGTCCTGACGCGTGGGTGGTCTCCAGCACGGTACCACCCTCCGTCAGCACCCTGCGTGTCCGGGACAGGGTCAGGTGCTGCAAAAAACGTTTGGGAGAAATGCCGGCCCACCGCTTGAACAGTTTTTGCAAGTGCGCCTCGCTCAGGCCCACTGGGGCCGCCAGCTCGGCGAGACCGGGCTGGCGCAAGTGATGCGCCCGCAGGGAGTCGATCATTTCAGCGACGCGGTAATAATCTTCACTGCCACTCACGGTTCCATTGCTCATGATTCTGACCGGGAAGCCACACTAGCGAACCCGTCGGGAACTGGCGACCCGATTCTTGTGCCGCATTGTAAAGGTTGAGCCTTTCGGGGAATGTGCCGAGAATACTCTGACTTTGGCGAGGATGGATCACCGGCATGCCCCCCGAGGCGCCCCGCATCGAGATCTCAATCACCCGACAGGAGTTGGTGCTGACCCGTAATGGAGACAGGACGGTCTGGGCCGTGTCCACGGCAACGAATGGGGCCGGCGAACAGCTGGGCAGCGAATGCACACCGCGCGGGTTGCATGTCGTGCGGGCAAAAATCGGGGCGGGCCAGCCGCCTGGCGCCGTTTTTGTTGGCAGGCGACCAACGGGCGAGATCTACGATGACTCCCTGGCCGCTGCACACCCGGATCGGGACTGGATTCTGAGCCGGATTCTCTGGCTTTGTGGCAGGGAGCCGGGCCGCAACCGGTTTGGTGTGGTCGACAGCATGCGGCGCTTTATTTACATTCACGGCACGCCCGATACTGAGCCGATGGGGATGCCGCGTTCCCACGGCTGTATCCGGATGCGCAATGCCGATGTCATTAAACTGTTTGAGCGTGTGCCGGTGGGCTGCACGGTGGAGATCTCCGAATGAGCCATGCGCCAGGCCCGCTGATGCTGGATGTCGAGGGCCTTGCCCTGACGGCTGAAGACCGCGACTTGCTGGTCCAGCCACAGGTGGGGGGGCTGATCCTCTTCGCGCGCAATTTCCAGTCGGTGGAACAGGTACGGGCACTGATCCGGGAAATTCGTGATGTGCGCGCGGAAATTATGATTGCCGTCGATCAGGAAGGCGGTCGCGTCCAGCGTTTTCAGGAGGGCTTCACCCGGTTGCCTGCTTGCGCTGCTTTCGGCGCACTTTACAAGGAGGACCCGCGTTCGGCACTCATCGCCGCGCAAGATTGTGGCTGGCTGATGGCTGCCGAGTTGCGAGCACTCGACATTGATCTGAGTTTTGCGCCGGTGCTGGATCTGAACCATGACCGATCCGGCATCATTGGAGACCGGGCATTCGCCGAAGACCCCGAGGTTGTCACCGAACTGGCCGGCGCATTTGTGCGTGGGATGCATCGTGCCGGGATGCCAGCCACCGGCAAGCATTTTCCAGGGCATGGCTGGGTGGTGCCGGACTCCCATCTTGAACTGCCGGTGGATGAGCGCCCGCTGGAAACCCTGCTGAATCTGGACATGCAGCCGTTTACGCGCCTGATTCTCGAGGGGCTGGATGCAGTCATGCCGGCGCATATCGTGTACCAACAGGTCGACCGTCATCCGGTCGGTTTTTCGCCGCGCTGGTTGCGGGAAATCCTGCGGGGCGAACTGCGTTTTGACGGCGTGATTTTCAGTGATGATCTGTCCATGGCAGGGGCGCATGGGGTCGGCGACATGGCCGCCCGGGTCCGGGCAGCGCTCTATGCGGGCTGTGATATGGTACTCGTCTGCAATGACCGTCCGGGGGCAATCGCGGCACTGGATTACCTGCAGGCGTCGCCCGAACAGCCGAATCCGAAGCTTGCCGGCCTGCGCAAGGCCTGGACGGGCGAAGACACTTCATTGTCGGGGGACATGGCCACCAGGGCCCGCGCCTGCGCCCGGCAACTCTGCCAGACGACGGGGACTTGAGCCAGATGACGGATTACGTGGGTGAGTTGAAAGCGATACTGCTGAAGGTCGGGATCAACGGCGATGAATGGCTGCTGGTCACGCAGGTTTTCGTCATTGTTTTTGTCACCCTGTTTCTCAATTCCGTTGCGCGACGGTTATTGGTCCATCTCGCGAAAAAGCTCGAAAACACCAATACCCACTGGGATGACATGGTTGTCCATTCCGTCGGCAAACCATTGACCTACCTGATCTGGTTGATCGGGGTGCTGTGGGCGGCGGAGGTGCTGGATGCCGAGAGTGATTCGGCGATATTCCAGTTTATTGACCCGATGCGCGACGTCGGCGTTGTCGCGCTGCTGACCTGGGCACTCGTGCGTTTTATCAATGAAGGTGAAAAGGCCTTCATGCGTCCGATGGATGGTCGCACGGTGGATGAGACCACTGTGATCGCCATCGGCAAGCTGCTGCGAATCTCCATTGTGATTACCGCTGTGCTGGTCGTGATGCAGACACTGGGTTTCAGCATTTCCGGCGTGCTCGCTTTCGGTGGCATCGGCGGTGTTGCGGTGGGGTTTGCCGCGAAGGACCTGTTGGCCAATTTTTTCGGTGGCCTGATGATATTTCTGGACCGGCCTTTCGCAGTGGGCGACTGGGTTCGCTCACCGGATCAGAACATTGAAGGCACGGTGGAGATGATCGGCTGGCGTCTGACCAGAATCCGTACTTTTGACAAGCGCCCCCTGTACGTTCCGAACTCCACGTTTGCAAACATCTCGGTGGAGAATCCCTCGCGTATGACCAACCGGCGCATCTATGAAACGGTAGGTATTCGCTACGACGACGGCGACAAGATGGCTGCGATTGTCAGCGATGTGAGAACGATGCTCCGCGAGCATGATGAGATTGATACCAACCAGACCCTCATCGTGAACTTCAATGCCTTCGGGCCATCCTCGCTGGATTTCTTTGTCTATACCTTTACCAAGACCACAAACTGGGTGAAGTTCCACGAGATCAAGCAGGAGGTCATGCTGCGAATCATGGAGATTATCGATCAGCACGGCGCCGAGATCGCGTTCCCGACGCGGACCCTGCACATGCAGGCTGTCACAGCACCGCAACCGGAGCCGCAACCGCTGGCCCATTCCGAGGTGGCCACGGGTGCCACCTGAACTGGTCGAGGTGCAGCGCATCGCACGGGACGCGGATTGTCTTTTCACCCGAACACAGGTGGAAGCAGCGCTGGATCGCATGGCCGATGAGATCACGGACGCGTTGCGGGGCAACAATCCATTGGTGATCTGTGTGATGAACGGGGGCATCGTGACGGGTGGGTGCTTACTGACCCGGCTGGATTTCCCGCTGCAGCTTGATTACCTGCAGGTCAGTCGCTACGGAAACCAGACGCAGGGCGGCGCACTGAGCTGGCGGGTGGAACCGCAACAGTCATTGCAGGATCGTGATGTACTGGTGGTCGATGACATCCTCGATGAAGGGAACACGTTGCGTGCAATCCTCTCGTATTGCGTCGAACGTGGCGCGTCGCGCGTGTACAGCGCAGTGCTGGTAGACAAGCAGCATGACCGCAAGTGTGAGGTGGATTACCGGGCGGATTTTACCGGGCTGGAGGCACCTGACCGCTATCTGTTCGGTTATGGCCTCGACTATCGTGGATACCTCCGCAATGCGCCCGGCCTGTTTGCAGTGCCGCCGGATCAGGAGGCAGTGCAGTCATGAGCCTGGCGATCATCGGAGGCTCCGGCTGCCAGGGTGTGAAGAGTGCCGAGGTGATCGACAGGCGGGAACCCGTCACCCCGTTCGGAGATCCCTCTGCCGCACTGCAGGTATGCCGTCTGGACGGGCGGGAGTTCCTGTTTCTGGCCCGACATGGTGCCCCACACCATATCCCGCCACACCGGGTGAACTATCGCGCCAACCTGTGGGCACTGCAGCAGGCCGGGGCGAGTTCTGTCCTGGCGATCAATGCGGTGGGCGGGATTGGTGATGGCATGCATCCCGGCAGGATCGTCGTGCCGGACCAGATTATCGATTACACCCATGGCCGGGCCCAGACCTTCTATGATGAGGATTATCCCGGGGGGCTGACCCAGGTCACCCATGTCGATTTTACGGAGCCCTATGCGGACCATTGCCGGGACCGGCTGCTCCAGGCGGCGCGTGATTGCGGCCTGGACCCGGCAGATGGGGCAGTCTACGGGGTGACCCAGGGGCCGCGTCTGGA
>JBFKXW010000171.1:0-6237 GCA_041637915.1 Pseudomonadales bacterium
GACCGACGACAAGAATTTTCAGGGATCGGCTCATGCGCAGTGCCAGCAGACCAGACTGCTGGAAATCATAGCAGGATCAACGCTTAACGAACCGGCGTCAGCCACTCCGGATAATTTTCGCGCTTGCCGGCCACCTGGGCAAAAAACATCGACTGGAGGCGTTCGGTGATCGGGCCGCGGTCGCCGCTGCCAATCGCGCGGCCATCCAGTTCGCGAATGGGCAACACCTCCGCCGCGGTGCCGGTAAAGAACGCCTCATCTGCGATGTAGACCTCGTCGCGCGAAATCCGCTTCTCATGCACGGTGAGCCCAAGCTCGGCCGCCAGCTTGAAGGTGGTGTCCCGCGTAATGCCATCCAGGCAGGACGTCAGTTCCGGCGTGTACAGGGCACCATCGCGCACGATGAAAATGTTCTCGCCGCTGCCCTCGGCCACGTAGCCCTCCGGATCCAGCAGCAGGGCTTCCTCGCAGCCGGCATCCAACGCCTCGCGCAGGGCCAGCATGGAATTGATGTAATGGCCATTGGCTTTCGCCTTGCACATGGAAATGTTGACGTGATGGCGGGTATAGGAAGACGTTCGCACCCGGATGCCATGATCGCGCGCTTCCGGTGCCATGTAGGAGGGCCAGCTCCAGGCGGCGACCATGACGTGCACGCGCAGGTTGTCGGCGCGCAGTCCCATTCCCTCGGAACCATAGAAGCACATCGGACGGATGTAGGCGGACTCGAGATTATTCTCCCGCACGGCGGCCTTCTGCGCCTCGTTGAGCTCCTCAACACTGAAGGGGATGTCCATACGCATGATATGGGCAGAGCGGAACAGCCGACGGGTATGTTCCTTCAGCCGAAAGATGCTCGCCCCGTTGGGCGTGGCATACGCACGCACGCCCTCGAAGACGCCCATGCCGTAATGCAACGTGTGGGTCAGCACATGGACCTGGGCATCGCGCCAGGGCACCAGTTCGCCATCGAGCCAGATCAGTCCGTCGCGGTCTGCCATGCTGGGGGCTGCTGCCATCGCATTGATTCCTGTCTATCTGTCGCCCCGTCGGCGGGCGCTGTTGCTATTCTTTGTTCTGCTCACCTTTCTGCGCTGCACGGCCCGGCGTCACAAAGGCACCGGTTTCCATGAGCCGGTCCCAGAGCATCCGGACATCGGCGCGGCAGGCGGAAAAAGGTTCTGCGTCCACCCGGACAGCACATTGCTGCAGGGCTTGCCGGTGCGTTTCCGAGCGGTATGCCTTGTAGGCTTCGATCAGCCGGCCCGCATCGCCGGCGTCCATCAACCCACTTGCGGCCAGGCTTTCAATGATGCGGATGTTGTCCGACCACTCCAGCAGCACGGGGTTGTCACGGGCCCATGCGAGCACGCCGTATTGCACCATAAATTCAATATCGACGATACCTCCGGCATCGTGTTTGAGGTCCATCTCAGTCCCGCCCGGAGACTTGCTGCCCAGCGTCTGGCGCATTTTCTCGCGCATCCCGCGCACCTCGACGAGCAACTGCCCGGCATCCCGCTCGCGCGCCAGAATTTCGCGCCGCACGGCCTCAATATCACGACACAGCGCGGCATCACCGGCCACACAACGGGCACGCACCAGTGCCTGATGCTCCCAGGTCCAGGCATCCTCCTGCTGGTAACTGCGAAAGCCGCTAAGGCTCGCCACGAGCAACCCGGACGCGCCGGAAGGACGCAGGCGTACGTCAATCTCATAGAGCGGCCCGGCGTGGGTACGAATGCTCAGCAGATGCAGGATGCGCTGGGCAAGCCGCGTGAACCATACGGAGTTTTCAATACTGCGCCGGCCCTCGCGATCACCGGAGGAGGCACCACCGGCAGCCGTGTCATAGACGAAGACCAGATCCAGATCTGAGCCGTAGCCCAGTTCAATCCCACCCAGCTTGCCGTACGCCACGATGGCAAACTCCGCGGCGCGCTCTCCGCCGGGCGCCGGCGCGCCGTGGCGATTGACCATGTAACGCCAGGCCATGCGCAGCACGGCATCCAGAATCACCTCCGCAATCCAGGTCAGGTAGTCACTGACCTTCATCAGGGGCAGCGTGCCAACCACCTCCGAAGCAGCCACCCGCAACACGTGAGACTCCTTGAAATATCGCAGACACTCCAGTTGCTGCTCCTCATCCTCTTCCGGAACCCGCAGCAGCTGCTGCCGGAGGTCTTCGCGCAAGGCCTGCACTTCCGGCGGACTGTAGAGCGCTTCTGCATCCAGCAGCTCATCGAGCAGAGCCGGCGTGTCCGCCAGCTCCGCCGCGATCCAGGGGCTGGCCGCACAAAGCCGCACCAGTTGCCGGCGGGCCCCCGGATTCTCCTGCAGCAGCACCAGGTAAGCCGTCCTGCGCAGCACTGCGTTGAGCAGCGGCAGAATGCGCTGCAGCGCTTCCGCCGCATCAATCTGCCCGCTCTGCTGGAGAATTTCATCCATCAGCACCGGCAGGAAGGTGTCCAGCCGCTCCCGCCCGACCGCCTGCATGCGCTGGACCCGGTCGGACTTTCGAAACCCTTCCAGCAGTTCGACAAAACGGCTTGGGTCCTGACAACCATGTCCGGCCAGCAGCTTGCGCAGTTCCCCGGTACCCAGCGTGTGATTCCAGACCGCCCGCCACTCTTCCAGCGCCAGCCCCTCGCCCGCCTCCTTGGCTTCCTCCTTGTTGGGCTCAATGAGTTCGGCAAAGCAACTGTGCACCACGTTGCGTACCCGCTTCAGCTCCGCCAGGAAAGGCGCCACCTCCTGATATCCGCGCGTGAAGGCCACCCGCAGCCGAGACAGATGGTCACGCGGGAGCGCCTGGGTCTGGCGATCTGCGATGGCCTGAATGGCGTGCTCGGTATTGCGCAGGAACCGGTAGGCCTCCTGCAGTGCTTCGCCGGTTTCCGGATCCAGATCCCCCTCTGCGGACAGCAGCTCCAGCATCGGCAGCAACCGCGCGTCCTGGTAGCGGCGATCCCGTCCACCCCGGATCAGTTGGAAGGCCTGGACGATGAATTCCACCTCGCGAATGCCGCCCCGGCCCAGCTTGACATCCTCCTGCAGGCCCTTGCGCCGCACCTCCTGGTTAATCAGGCGCTTCATGTCGCGCAGGGACGCAAACACGCTGTAGTCGATATAGCGCCGGTACACGAACGGGCGCAGCCGCCGCATTAGATCCTCGATCTCGTCGCGGCCACCGGTCACCGCACGCGCCTTGATCAGCGCATAGCGCTCCCACTCCCGACCCTGATCCTCGTAGTACTCCTCGACGGCATCAAAATTCATCGCCATCGGTCCGCTATCGCCATAGGGGCGCAGGCGCATGTCCACACGGAACACGAAACCGTCTGCATCCACCTGATGCAGGGCCGCAATCAGCGCCTGCCCCTGGCGAATAAAGAACTGCTGGTTATCCAGTTGCCGGTCGCCCTCGTGGGTCATGCCATTGGCCGGAAACAGGAACATCAGGTCGACGTCGGACGATACGTTCAGCTCCATGGCGCCGAGCTTGCCGAGCGCCAGGACGACCAGGCGCTGGGGCACACCCTGGCGATCACAGGGCGTACCGAATTGCGCCTCGGTGAGCCGGTAGGTGATCGCATCGGCATGCTGGATACAGGCATCGGCAAGCAGCGACATGTCCCGGACGGTCTGCTCAAGCGTTGCGTGGCGGGCGAGGTCGCGCCAGATGATCCGCAACATCTCGCGCCGGCGAACCGTCCGTAGCTGGTGATGGAGCGCAGTCGTGTCCGCTGCTGGCTGCGCCTGCAGCCGTTGGGCATACACTGCATCGTCATAGGAGCGCAGCAAGTCACCACTGTCGAGCAGGTCCGTCCAAACCGCCGGCTGCTGCAGGCAGGTTTCCAGCACAAAGTCACTGCCGGACCAGACTGTCGCCAGTTCACGGGCGAAATCAGCCGGCAGCGCGCAGGCCACCTCTGGCACGCCCTGCTCCTGCATGCGCGCCCAGCCCTGGCTGACAAGTGTCGCCAGTTCGCCAGGAAGGTGGTCGGTCTGCGGCTCGGGTATGTTCAAAAACGGTTTCTCCGCTGGCAGGTGGCCGCTATTCTCCGGATAATTCCAGCACATTCTAGGGGACCTCGTGCAACGATGAATCTGCTGAGCTTTGTCCGCAAGCAGTCCATTCGGCATCAGCACCGGTCTGTGGCTGATTATTCCCTGCTGCCACGGATTCGTCGCTCAGCCGGTTTGCTCGGCGCGCTGCTGTTCCTGCACGCACTGGCCATGGTGGCCTTTGAGCAGCTCAGTTTCGGAGATGCGGTCTGGCTGACCCTGACCACCATCACCACCGTCGGTTATGGCGACGTCAGCGCCGGTACTGTCGCGGGGCGCACCGCTACGGTTGGGCTCATCTACCTGGTGGGCATTACCCTGCTGGCGACCGTGGCCAGTGATTACATCGACTATCGGATTACCCGGCGCGAGCGCATGCAAAAGGGACAATGGAGATGGCACATGCAGGATCACATCGTTTTCATCAATGCACCGAAACTCAACGCGGAGCAGTATTTCTGCCGGGTGGTCACCCAGTTGCGGGTCAACCCCGACTACCGGGAAAAACCGGTGGTGCTGCTGACAGATGTCTTCGAGGACGGCCTGCCGCACAGCCTCGCGGATCTGGGCATGGTGCACAGTTCTGCGGCTGCGGACTCACCGCAGGGCCTGGACTCCGTCAGCGTGAACGCGGCACAACACATCATCATTCTGGCCCGGGATGAATACGACGAACGGTCTGACAGCCTGACTTTCGCGATCTCGCATCGCCTGCAGGGACGAGGCCTTGCCGGCCGCACCATGGCCGAGTGTGTGCTGGATGAGAATCGCAGCCGCCTGCATACGCTCGGCGTACGCTCAATCCTGCGGCCGATCCGTTCCTACCCCGAAATCGTGGTCCGCGCCATTACCGCGCCGGGCACCGAGGTCGTGCTGGAAAACCTTTTTACGTATGGCGGCGACCATGCCCGCCGCTATGAGGTCTATACCCGCGGCAAAACCTGGGCAGAGATCGTACGACACCTGACGGAGTCCGACCTGGGCACACCGATGGCCTACGTCAATGATGTTCAGCAGGTGGTCTGCCAACCGCATGCCGCGGAGAAGGTCAACGCCGTCGCGCTCATCGTGATCGTGCGGGAGGAACACATCCCGGAACCCGGCGAAATCGTCAGGGCACTCGATTAGACGTCGGCAAGCACCCGGGCGATTTCTGCCTGTGCCTCCCGCGCCGCCTGCACCGGGTCCGCTGCCTGCAGGATGGGCCGGCCGATGACGATATAGTCGGCACCATTGGCAAAGGCTTCCGCCACGGTGACAACCCGCTTCTGATCGTCTGTATTGGCGATCGGACGGATGCCCGGTGTGACGATCGTCAACTGGCCCGGCAGTTTTTCGCGCAAGCGGGCGGCTTCCTGGCCGGAGCAAACCACGCCGCGACAGCCGATCTCCAGCGCCCGGCGTGCGCGGGACAGGACCAGCGCTTCCGGATCACACTGAAATCCGAGGTCATCCAGATCGCCCTGATCCAGACTGGTCAGCACGGTGACCGCCAGGATGCCCAGTTCCTCGCCCCCGGCATCCACCGCCGCACGCAGCATGGCGTCGTTGCCATGCACCGTCACAAAGGTGGCACCACAGCCGCGCAACTGACGCACAGCTGCAGCGACGGTCCGTGGCACATCGAAAAATTTCAGGTCTACAAACACCAGACAGCCGCGCTGATGCAGCCACTCCAGCAATTCGAAATATCCCGGCGCCATGCAAAGCTGCAGACCAAGCTTGTAAAAGCGCACCGTGTCGCCCAGGGTTTCCACCCAGCGGCGTGCCTCTGCCGCGCTGTCCACGTCGAGCGCGAGAATCAGACGATCCCTGTTGTCTATCGTGCGGTCCACTTGCTGCCTGCCTGGTTCATTCCGAATGGCGGACCGGAGGCACCTGAACACAACGCCGGCATTCCGTTATGCGTTGTAGATGAGACCGCCCCGGTCGCGGTATGCGCGGAGGATAACCACTGCAGCGACACGTTGCACGTCCTCCTGCACGGCAATACCGGCGTCGGTCAGACCACGGGTCCAGGGGCTCGGTTTGCAGCCCTCCGCAAACCCGATCTCCCGGACATCCTCATCACGCGCGCCACAAACCAGCGACTGCACGCCGGACCACGGAATCGCCCCCAGACACATCGCACAGGGCGCAGCGCTGCTGACGAGTTCACAGTCCTGACCA
>JBFKXW010000172.1:0-6208 GCA_041637915.1 Pseudomonadales bacterium
GCAGGTACTGCGCGATCAGCCCTTCATCGTCCGGGATCCGGTATTGCTTGCGTTCGGCCTGACTCCATTCCTGGTTGACCAGCGCCACAAAATCAGCGATCGACACGAAACGGTCAAAGGCTCCGCGCCGCAACATGAGACTTTCGATCTCGAGCAGCTTGCGCAAATGCTCTGGCTTGCGAAAAGCGTCCTCTTCAGGCGCTTCCACGTGAATGTAGAAAATCTGCATGCCGGCCAGTTGCTCGTGCACCGTTTCCGCATTCTGGATCAGCGTATGGTCGGCTTTGAAGTAAGCCAGCGGGTCATTGCTGACATGCATCTGAGAGGCTGCGTAGGCGAGTGCGATCCCAAACAGGAACGTCACCAGCAGGACCAGCGTGCCATACCCCTCACGCAGGTAATTGAAAAAACCAAGCACGCCGCGCGCGACACCGGAAAACATGGGCCGCCGGTTCTCAGGCATCCGTGCGGGGCCGATGGTGGCCAGAATCATCGGGACGCACAGCAGGGTGATCAGCCCGTTCAGTGTCATGCCCAGCGTGGCCGCGATCCCGAAGTCCCGGATCAAACCCACATCCGAAAGCATGTTGGTGCCCAGCCCGATCACGGTCGTGAGCGTAGTCAGGACCAGCGGCGCACCCAGATGTTTCATGGTGGCTAGGGTCAGCTTGAATCGCAGCCGGGCACGATCGTCCTCGCCCAAGCCGCCTTCCTGCTCCAACCCGCGAAGGTAACTGGACAGAATATGGGTGTCCTCGGTGGACCCCATGACAATAATGAGCGAGGGCAGCATCGCGCTGAGGATATTGAGCGGCACGCCCAGCCAACCCATGAGGCCAAAAGTCCAGAGAATGCTCAGCCCAGCGGTGAATATCGGCAGCAACGCGGCAAACCCGTTGCGCAGAAACACGACGATACAGGCGATCAGCACACCGGCGGAGATGGGTCCGATGACGCTGAGGTCACGAAACAGAGAGTCCTGCAATTCAGTGCGCACACGCGGCGAACCGATCTGGAAAACCTCCTGGAAGGCACCACCCTTCTCTTCCAGGATTCGCGCGATATCCCGATAGGCATCTGCATCGAACCCGGCATTGTCCGGGTCCTTGTTGAGGGTGACGTTGAGGACGGTCGAATTACCGTCTGAAGAAATGAAGTTGCCACGGATCAGCGGGCTGTAGAGTGCGCTCTCCCGGACCCAGGCAAGTTCCGCTTCCTCCTCCGGCACATACGGCAGCAGGGGCCCCGCCTCGACGTAATCATCCGCGGCGCGGACGGAACTGACGGTGAACAGGCTTTCCACGCGCCGGACATAATCGAGATCTTCAAAACTGTAATGCAGCTCTTCGAGCGCGCTGAGCTTTTCCGCCGACCAGAGTTTGTCATCGCGGATGTAGACCAGCGTGGTGTCATCGGAGCCGAACTCCTGCACCACCTTTTCGTAGATCTGCGCCTGTGGGTCATCGTTCTGGATCAGGCTGTCCAGACTGGTATCAACCTGTAGTTGCTGCAGACCGAAAAAGGCAAAGACGGAAACAGAAATGACCAGAATGGCGACCGGCAACCGAAATCTCGCCCCCAACAGCATCAGATCCCGTAGCGGATTAAATGGTTGGTCCAAGGCAGGTCCTTTTGCCAGCGTGGTCAGCGCCCGCTTGTCTGATTAGTCCATGTGCCGCTTGGCAGCCAGATACTGGGAAGAGAACATCTTCTTGGGCACCGACTCTTCATCCGTGGAGCGTACATTCACGATGAGTTCAGTCTTATGTTGCTCCCGTTCGTTGTCGATCAGCACGTGATCGACCCGCCAGGCCGTACCACCGATGGAGACCGGCTCAGACTTTGCCAGCAAACGTTTGACGAACTTGCCGCGTGTGTCGTAGTAGTCAACTCGCACCAGCACAAAGTTGTCCTTGCGCAGGAACAGGTCACGGTGCTGATAGCCGGACTCCTTCAGGAGGTCTGCGTCGGTGGCTTTTGCCCGCACCACGTACAGATCGACTCCTTCAATTTCCTGATCCGGCTGGCGCTCGTAGCTGTACTTGTCGATGTCTTCGGAGGAAATATCTTCATAGGTAAGATCCGTGCCCATGAAGTACTGCCGCAGATTACCCCGCGTTGTACTCTGTTTGCGGACCCGGTTCTGCGCCGGCAGGTAGGTCCACTGATGATCCCGCCCTTCCAGGTTCTGCCAGGAAAGCAAAGCCGTCCCGTGTACGCTGCTGGGTTCATCGAAAACCACCAGATGCCGATACTTGCCCTCGTCCCACTTGCGTGCGTACCGCCGCATGACGCGCAGGGTTTCATTGCCCTGTGCATCAATCAACTTCAATGTGATGGTTTCGGATTCAAAAGGCACGTGGTGCCGCGTGGAGAACTCTTTCAGAATGGCCTCGCCATTGAGGTCTTGCGCCAGTGCAGGCAGCGCGAGCAGAAACGCCAACACCAGTCCGGACAGGCGTCTCATGGTCTCACCGGCATTGTGCATAGTACCCCCGTGCGCAGCGGCAGATTTATGAGCTGTTTTGCAGTTACATAGTAGCGCAGCGTGCTTCAACCCACACTGGAATCAGCCGGGGCAGATCTGAAAGCAGCGAGATTTTTTCGGGCGTGTTCGCGCCAGTGACTAGGTTCTGGACTGCAGGACCTGGCGAATCCGGTCCGGGTCAAGCCGCCGCTTGCTGATAAACCCGGCACGACGCTGCCCGAGGCAGCGCAAAGCTTCCTGGCTGCCCAGAAAACTGGGTGCATCGCTGATCAGAAACATACTGGCCTTCACGCCAGCATCCTCCAGTCGGGCAATCGTCTCGGTACCCAGTTCACCCTGCAGCCTGAAATCCACCAGCACCAGGTCGTAGTTCGTGTCGCCGGTCCGCTGCAGTGCCTCCCCGGTGTCCCTGGCCCAGTCAATTTCCGCCGAGATGCCGTCGATCTGCTCACAATGCCAGCGCAGGATCTCCACTTCCTGCGGATCATCATCGACCAGCAGAACCCGTCGTCGCAACGGTCGGTATCGGGTTCCCTGCCCGGTCACGTTGGCGGCAGCGCGTAACTCAGACTGGAGACGGCGTGCATCGAGGTCCGATTTCACAGAGAACGAAACCCGGCTGCTCCGCAACAGTTCCCCGACTTCGGGCAACGTGACGAGTTGCTCATCGTTGGTTACCAACAAGACATATAAGGTAGGGCTACGCTGCAGTTGCGCGACCAGAAAATCCAGCGCCACACCGTCGGACAGGTGGAAATCTGCGATGATGACGTCGTAGCTCTGTGCCTGGACTTTCCCTTCTGCACACGAGAGGGAGCCCGCCAGTTCAAACTCGAGCTGCGGGCACTCCGGGATCGACAGGCGCTCTGCATACTGCTGCAGAATCAACCAGTCATCCGGATCATCCTCCAGCACCAGGATTCGCATGGCGGTCAGACCTCAACAGCGACGGCTTCGTTCAACTTATCATAAAACCTGACAGGCTGGTTGCGGGCCGGCCTTATTCTTTTTTGAAATAATTAATCGATCGCATTCCTGCGAAGGTCGGTTTCCGGGGCAGCCAGCGTGCTGCTTCCAGTGCCACACCACCGGCGACTCCCCCGTCAGGAAAGCCCGCCACCAGAACCCCGGTTCCTACATTCTTACGGTACCAATTCATGCCGGTATCGTGCATCCTGATCGCCCAATTGGATCATATTTCGATCCCCAGGATTCCTCCGGAGGCAGATCAGTATGCAAACCACCAGAAAGATTTCCACCACACTCGCCCTGAGCTGTGCCCTGCTGGCACCCCTGCCCGCCGTCGGCGCAGGCGCGCAGTCGCAAAATCCGCTGGAAGGCTTGCAGGCCGGAGACACGATCCCCGGCCAGTACATCGTCGCCCTTAAAGATGCCGACGTGCTGCGAGCGTTCCTGAATCTGGGAGAGGACGTCAAAGGCGAGGCACTGACCCAGGCTGCGCTGACTGCCATGGGGGCTGAAGCCGGCACCGTGCAGCGCGTATTTGGCGCGGCCCTGCTCGGATTTTCCGCCGCACTCCCGGCCAATGCAGCACAACTGCTCGCGGTGCACCCACTGGTGAAGTACGTTGAACCGGACGTGGTGATGGGGATCAACGGCACGCAGAGCAATGCACCCTGGGGCCTCGACCGGATCGACCAGCGCACGCTGCCCTTGAACACCCAGTACAACTGGTCGCCGGATGGACGCGGGGTGCGCGCCTATGTGATCGATACCGGCATCCGGGCCAGCCATGAAGACTTCCAGGGGCGCGTGGGAAATGGCGCGGATATCTCAGGAGCCAGTGGCTTTTTCGGTGGCGGCGGTGGCGGTGGCGGCCTGTTTGGCGGCGGCGATGGCTTCTTCGGGGGCGGCGGCCTGTTCGGCGGCGGTGATGATGAGGAGGAGTCGCCACCTGCCAGCGATCCGAATAATCCCGACGACCCCAGCTCGGCGCCGGATGACTGTAACGGGCATGGCACGCATGTGGCAGGTACTGTGGGCGGCTCCCAGTGGGGTGTTGCCAAGGGCGTCACGCTGCACGCCGTGCGTGTGCTTGGATGTGGCGGGGTGGGCTCCGGCTCTGCCACCATCGACGGCATCGAATGGGTGATCGAAAACCACCGCAAACCGGCTGTGATCAACATGAGCCTGGGCGGCGGGGCCAGTCAGGCAACGGATGACGCGGTGCAGGCTGCCGTGAAGACAGGGATTACGGTCGTCGTGGCAGCCGGCAACGACGACGAGGACGCGTGCGCTTCCTCCCCGTCACGCGCACCGGCCGCCATTACTGTCGGATCGACAGATCGGGACGACAGCCGCTCTTCATTCTCAAACTGGGGGGACTGCGTAGACCTGTTTGCACCGGGCGGACGGATCGAATCCGCTGACTACACCAGCGACACCGGCTCACAAACCCTCAGCGGCACTTCCATGGCGTCTCCGCATGTGGCCGGCGCAGCGGCGCTGTATCTGCAGGGGAACCGGGCGGCCAGCCCGGCACAGGTCACCAACGCCCTGATCGGCAAAAGCAGTGCCGGCAAAGTGCAAGACCCAAAGGACACAGTCAACCGGCTTCTGTACGCACGATGAGGAAGCAGCCTGGCCCGGCGCGCGCTGGGCCGGGCGCAGATACAGGCAGACCCGTTAGCAAGAGCGAGGGCAGGTTCTCCTACGATCCTTTCCGGAATGAAGCCGGACAGGGAGATAATCAGGCCTGTGATTTGAGTTTGCGTTCACAGGAACGCTCGAAATCCGCCAGCGGTAACGGCTTGCCGACTTCCCACCCCTGCGCATAATCCACGCCCAACACTCTCAATTGCTCGAGAATTTCTGCGTTTTCAACGAATTCCGCTATGGTGCGGATTCCCATGAAATGAGCAAGGTCGTTGATAGACCGGACAAGGGCCAGATCTTCCTTCACCTTGACGATTTCCCGAATGAATATGCCGTCAATTTTCAGGTAGTCGACGGGCATATTCTTCAAATAGGCATAGGAGGACATCCCGGCGCCAAAATCATCCAGCGCAAACGCGCAGCCGGCCTCCCGCACCCGGTAGATGAATTCGGTAGCCTGCCCCAGATTGGAAACCATCGAGGTCTCCGTAATCTCGAAGGAGATCCTGGAGGGGTCCAGCCCGGAGGTGCGCACGGCCGAGAGCAGAAAGTCGAGGAACTCTGCGTCGATCACCGAGTTGCCGGACAGGTTGATCGCGATACCGCCTAATGTATCCAGATACTGCGGGTTGGAAGACATCCAGCCCAGCGCGGTCTCCACGACAAACCGGTCCACCACCTTCACCTGCCCATAGGACTCCGAAGCCACCACGAAGTCCTGTGGCGAAACGATCTCTCCGTTTTCATCCCGCAGCAGCAGCAGGGCTTCATGGTGGTGATGCAGATCATCGGCCCCGAGCGGCACAATCGGCTGCAGTCGCAGGCCCAACTGCTCGTTCCGAACCAGATCGTGCACCTGGGTCGCCAGGTGCTTGATGCGCTGGCGCTGCAGGACGACTTCGTCTGTGCCGGATGATACCGCGACCCGGTTGCGTCCCTTTTCCTTCGCGTCTGCGCAGGCGGTCGAGACACACTGCAGCGCCTTCTCGGCACTGCCGCCCAGGTCATCGAGTGCAACCACACCAATGCTCACGGACTGGGTGTACGTTTTGCCCTCCCAGTCGAACCCGCGTGTGGCAACCGTTTCCCGCAGGCGTTCCGCCA
>JBFKXW010000173.1:0-6182 GCA_041637915.1 Pseudomonadales bacterium
ATCATGGCCTGCCCGACTGCGCCGGTAGCGCCCACCACCGCGACTTTATATTGCTTGCTCACGTTCAACTCCTTCCATTTTTTTGGATTCGATGTGCCGTGCGAACGAATTGCGCGTCGCGCAGCGCCCGACACCCCGGCGTCTGCTCTGCACGCTTTCGCGCGCCCGCCACGTCAGGGCGTTCCGGGTTTCAGTTCCGCGAGGACCGCGTCGCCCATCCCCCGCGTGCCCACCACCTGCTCACCGGCCGCATCCTGCGCGATATCCTGGGTGCGCAGCCCAGCTGCCAGCACCCGCCCCACCGCCTGCTCCACGGCGTCCGCCAGATCACGCCGATCCAGTGAGTAGCGCAGCATCATCGCCAGCGACAGGATGGCAGCAAGCGGGTTGGCCTTGTCCTGACCGGCAATATCCGGCGCGGAACCATGACAGGGTTCGTAGAGGCCCTGCCCACTCTCGTTCAGGGAGGCGGAGGGCAGCATGCCGATGGATCCGGTCAGCATGGCGGCCTCATCGGACAGGATGTCTCCAAACATGTTCCCCGTCACCAGCACGTCGAACTGGCGCGGATTCCGGACCAGTTGCATGGCGGCGTTGTCCACATACATATGCGAGAGTTCCACGTCGGGGTACTCTTTCGATACGTCCTCCATGATCTCGCGCCACAGCATGGTCACTTCCAGCACGTTGGCCTTGTCCACCGAGCAGACCCGCTGGTTCCGCACCCGGGCCAGATCAAATGCCACACGGCCAATACGACGGATTTCCGATTCACTGTACACGTAGGTGTTGAAGCCCTGACGCTCACCGCTTTCCAGGGTTCGGATGCCACGCGGCTCCCCGAAATAGATGCCGCCGGTCAGTTCCCGGACGATCAGGATATCCAGGCCGGCGACGATCTCCGGTTTCAGCGAGGAGGCATCCGCCAGCTCCGGGTAGAGGATCGCGGGACGCAGGTTACCAAACAGACCGAGCCCGGCCCGCAAGCCCAGCAGTCCCCGCTCCGGACGCTCCGGCACCGGCAGCGTATCCCACTGCGGCCCACCGACTGCGCCAAACAGGATGGCGCGCGATGCCCGCGCGCGCTCCAGCGTGTCCTCGGGCAGGGGCGTTCCGTGCGCGTCATGGGCAGCGCCGCCAACCAGACCCTGCTCGACGCGGACATCCAGATCGTGCTGATCGCGCAGCGCTTGCAGCACCCGGGTGGCCTGCGCCGCCACCTCCGGGCCGATCCCGTCTCCCGGCAACACGAGAATCTGCTGGGTCATGCGGATTCCTCCAGCGAGCGGGAGAGCCAGGGGGCGTCCTGCTGCCGCTTCTGCTCGTACGCGCGAATCCTGTCGGCGTCCTGCAGGGTCACACCGATATCATCGAGCCCCCGCAGCAGACAGTCCTTGCGGAAGGCATCGACGGAAAAGGGAATCTCGCTGCCGTCCGGTCGGCGAATCACCTGCCCAGCCAGGTCGATATCCAGCGAGTAGCCTGCTTCGGATTCCACAGCGACAAACAACTCGTCAACTATTTTTTCTTCTAATACAATAGGTAACAGTCCATTCTTAAAGCAGTTGTTGAAGAATATATCGGCAAAGCTGGGCGCGATGACCGCACGGAATCCGTAGTCATCCAGCGCCCAGGGGGCATGCTCCCGGCTCGATCCACAACCGAAGTTCTGCCGTGCAAGCAGGATGGACGCGCCCTGATAGCGGGGCAGGTTGAGCACAAAATCCGGATTCACCGGCCGGTTGCGGCAATCCTGACCCGGCTGCCCTTCGTCCATGTAGCGCCAGTCATCAAACAAGTTCGGCCCAAAGCCGGTGCGCTGAATCGATTTCAGAAACTGCTTGGGAATAATCTGGTCCGTGTCCACGTTGGCACGGTCGAGGGGGCAGACCAGCCCCTGATGTCGGGTAAACGCCCTCATGATTGTTCCTCCAGCCAGCGACTGACATCCACGAAATGGCCCGCCACTGCCGCCGCGGCCGCCATGGCCGGGCTGACCAGGTGGGTACGACCGCCCTGCCCCTGCCGTCCTTCGAAATTGCGATTGGACGTGGAAGCGCAGTGTTCACCGGACCGCAGACGGTCCGGATTCATGGCCAGGCACATCGAACAACCCGGCGCACGCCACTCGAACCCTGCCGCAAGAAACACTTCATGCAAGCCTTCGGCTTCCGCCTGGGCGCGCACCAACCCGGAACCCGGCACCACCAGCGCCTGCTTGACGCTGTCGGCGACCTTCCGGCCGCGGACCACCGCCGCCGCCTCCCGCAAATCCTCGATCCGGGAGTTCGTACAGGATCCGATGAACACGCGGTCGGGCCGGATGTCCGCAACCGGCGTCCCGGGCTGCAGGCCCATGTACTGGTACGCACGCTCCCAGCCGGTACGCTGCACGGGGTCCCGCGCATCCCGGGGATCCGGCAGCACGCCATCCACGGGCAGCACCATTTCCGGCGAAGTGCCCCAGGTGACCTGCGGTTTCAATTGGGCGGCGTCCAGCTCAATGACCGCGTCAAACTGGGCGCCTTCGTCGCTCACGAGTTCCCGCCAGGCCCGCTCGGCCTGCTCCCATTCCGCGTCAGACGGCGCGAACGGACGGCCTTTCACGTAATCCAGGGTGATCTGGTCGACCGCCACCATGCCGGCACGCGCGCCCGCTTCGATGGCCATGTTGCAGAGCGTCATGCGCCCTTCCATGCTCAACCCGCGAATCGCCTCGCCACCGAACTCAATGGCATAGCCCGTGCCGCCTGCGGTACCGATACGCCCGATCACGGCGAGGATGATGTCCTTGGCGTACACACCGCGGGGGAGACGGCCGTCCACCCGCACCAGCATGTTTTTCATTTTCCGTTGAATCAGGCACTGGGTGGCCAGCACGTGCTCCACCTCGGAGGTGCCGATCCCATGCGCGAGCGCACCGAAAGCGCCATGCGTTGAGGTGTGGGAATCGCCGCAAACCACTGTCATGCCCGGCAGTGTGGCGCCCTGCTCCGGCCCAATCACGTGTACGATACCCTGCCGCGGGTCGGTCATGTGGAACTCGCGGATGCCGAATTCACGGCAGTTGTCATCCAGTGTCGTCACCTGCAATTTGGAGACCGGATCGGTGATGCCCAACTCCCTTCCCTGGGTGGGCACGCCGTGGTCGATGGTGGCCAGGGTCAGATCGGGCCGGCGCACGCGGCGCCCGCTCATGGCCAGGCCCTCGAAGGCTTGGGGAGACGTCACCTCGTGGATCAGGTGCCGGTCGATGTAAATCAAGGCGGTGCCGTCCTCGCGCTCGTGCACGAGGTGGGCATCCCAGAGTTTGTCGTACAGGGTGCGTGCAGTCATGGGGCTCTCTCCAGTGATGCCGATATGCTACGGCGGACACATGAATAAAACAAATTGATTATTTTCATATTTTTGATAACTTTTATTTATGGATTTTCAACAGCTGCGCGCCTTTCGGGAAGTCGCCCGTAGCGGCTCCTTCTCAGCCGCTGCCGATCACCTGTTCCTGACCCAGCCCGCCGTCAGCCATCGCATCTCGCAACTGGAGGAGCGCCTGGAAACCCGTCTGCTGGATCGGGTCGGACGCACCGTGCAACTCACGCAGTCGGGCCGTTCCCTGCTTGCGCATGCCGAGGAGATTCTCGGCGCGATCGAGAATGCCGAGCGGGCTGTGCGCAAACTGTCCGGAGAGGTGAGTGGCGCGCTCCGGCTTTCGATCAGCCACCATATCGGCTTGCACCGCCTGCCGCCGATCCTGCGCGCTTTCAGCAGCGAGTATCCGCAGGTGCATCTGGATATCCAGTTCACGGACTCGGAGATCGGCCTGGAGCAGGTGCGCGTCGGCGAAGTCGAACTGGCCATCATCACGCTGCCCCCGGCGATCGAGCCACCACTGCGGGCCCGGACGGTGTGGCCCGATCCGCTCAGTTTTTTCGCCGCCCCCGGACATCCACTGAGCCAGCGCCGACGGCTCGCGCTGGCGGACCTGCTGGAATACGACGCCCTTTTGCCCAGTGAAAACACCTTTACCCGGCGCATCCTCGGGGAGCGCTTTCGGGACCAGGGCCTGAAATTACAGGTTTCCATTGCCACCAACTACATGGAGACGCTGAAGGTCATGGCTGCGGTCGGTCTTGGCTGGACCCTCTTGCCTGATTCCATGGAGGACCCCAGTCTGCGCCGGCTCCCGGTGCGTTTCTCGCCCATGGAACGCTCCCTGGGCTACGTGCTGCACCAGGAACGAACGCAGTCGAATGCCACGCAACGGTTTGTCGAACTGCTGGATGGCGTGCGTCCGGACGCATGAGTGTTTCGGTCTCCCTGATTCGTCTGCTGGTGGAAACGGCCGTCGCCTGTGGTGTCGACCGCGCGCGCTTGCTCGCCGACAGTGAAGTGGCGCCCGGCCTGCTGCAGGACCCGCAAAGCCGGCTGAGCCTGGAGAGCTACAACCGCCTCCACGATCTGGCGCTGGCACGCTGCGACAATCCGGCGCTGGGCCTGACCATGGGTGAAACCGCCTCTGTGGCGGCGCTGCGCGTCATCGGATACCTGTTCATGAACTGCCGCACGATCGAGCAGGCGATCCAGGTTTTCCAGCGTTACCACCACATCATCAGCGACTGCTCCGACCCGGTTCTCATCAAGGAGGCAGACAGCGCCACCCTCCTGTACGACTTCCCACGCGGCTCACCGGCCTGCAACCGGGCACGCGCCGAATTCGGCCTGACACTGATCCTGCGCATTGGCCAGGATCTGCTGGGCCGGCCCCTGATTCCGGCAGCAGTGCATTTTGAACATGCCGAACCCAATTATGCCGACGAGTACACGCGGGTTTTCCGTGGTGCGCCGATCCGCTTTCAACGGGAGAAGACCGCCATTGTCCTGCCGGTCGCGCTGCTCGAGGAGGAGCACCCGCACTCTGATGATTCGATTTACCGGGTGCTCGCCGAGCAGGCCGACCAGTTGCTTGCCAGCCTCAAAGCGGAGGGCTTCGCTGAGCAGGTGCGTCGCATGATCGAGGAGCAGTACCACGGCATCCGGCCGGACATGGACACCATTGCGCGGCGTTTTCACATCAGCGCACGCTCACTGCGCCGCCGTCTGCACGAGGAAGGAACCACCTACACGGAACTCGCCGATGCCGCGGTCTTCCGCATCGCGGCCAGACGTTTGCGGGATCCGGAGATCTCCGTACAGGAACTAGCCTACGACCTGGGGTTCTCCGAACCCAGTGCCTTTCACCGCGCCTTCAAGCGCCACTTCGGCATGACCCCGATGCAATATCGCCTCAGACAACCGGACTGAGGGACACCCCGGTTCGCCCGCAGCGCCCCGCCGCTGTCCTCTAAAGTCAATCAAATGACCGAACCGGTCACTGGACCCGCGCCTGGAATCCGGACAATACGAGGTATCGAAACACACCGAACGAGAGGAAATCACGATGAGCAGGAAAACCGCTGACCAATGGTTCGATGCCTACGCAGTGAGCCACCAGAACGAAACCAACAAGCTGATTCACTGGATCTGCGTGCCAGCGATCTACGCCGTCATCATGGGGCTGCTATGGGACATTCCCGTTCCGGCAGCGATCGCCGACATTCCGCTGGCGAACTTTGCCACGCTGGGGGCCATCGTGGCGCTGATTTTCTACTTCCGACTCTCGCTAACCATTGGCCTTGGCATGCTGGCCTTCACCGGGTTCTGCTTCGCCGCGATTGCCGGGTATGAGTCGCTTGGACTGGGCGGGGTCTGGATTCCCTCGCTGGCAATCTTCGTGATCGCCTGGATTTTCCAGTTCATCGGCCATGAACTGGAAGGCGCGAAGCCCAGTTTCTTCGAAGACATCCAGTTCCTGCTCGTCGGACCCGCCTGGTTCCTGGGGCACCTCTACCGCCGCGCAGGCATCCCCTATTAATTGCACGCCTCACCTCTGGAAAGCCCGGCACCCGCCGGGCTTTCCATTGCACCGTCGGAAAACTCCTGAAAAATTGCCACCCGTGCCTCGTTGTATTTAATCAACTGCTACAGCATATTATTTATGACTTTGTATCATGATCAGGGCGTGGCAATGGAAGACCTCAACTGTTTCGTTGCAGTGGTGGAACAGGGCAATTTCAGCAATGCAGCCCGGCACCTGCGGCTGACCCCCTCCGCAGTCAGCAAAACCATCTCCCGAATGGAAGAGC
>JBFKXW010000174.1:0-6159 GCA_041637915.1 Pseudomonadales bacterium
GTCGCAGGCGATTCCGGTCATTTTTGGCTCCAACGTGGGCACAACCATCACCGGATGGCTGGTCGCCACCCTGGGATTCAAGGTGAAGGTCGAGGTGTTCGCTCTGCCCATGATCGGGCTTGGCATGGCGTTTCGGGTGGTGCGTGGCCAGACATCCCTGGGGCGTCTGGGGGAGGCGCTCGCCGGTTTCGGACTGTTTTTCATTGGTGTCGATGTGCTCAAGGGGGCGTTTGACGGGCTGGCCGCGACGACCGACCTGTCCCGTTTCAGCGGTCTTGGTGTGGCCAGTGTGTTCCTGTACGTGCTCGCGGGTGTGCTTCTGACCACCTTGCTCCAGTCGTCCAGTGCATCCATGGCGATGGTGCTCACCGCTGCATCCGGCGGCCTGGTTTCGATCGAGGATGCGGCCGCACTGGTGATCGGCGCGAATGTCGGCACCACCACCACAGCCGTCCTCAGCGTCATTGGCGCGTCACCGGCGGCCAAGCGATTGGCAGGTGCGCATGTGCTGTTCAACGTGATCACCGCCGGCATCGGCCTGCTGATCCTGCCCGTGATGCTGTTCGGGATTCGCGCGCTGCAGGATACGCTCGGGCTGGATCAGGACCTTTCGCTGCTGCTGGCATTGTTCCACACCTTCTTCAATGTATTGGGTGTGCTGGTGCTGTGGTCACAGGTGGAACGCATGACGGCTTTTCTGGAGAAGCGTTTCGTGGTGAGCGAGGCAGACCTTTACCGCCCGGTGCATCTCGACAGGACACTCATCCAGATGCCGGCAATGGCCCTGGTGGCGGCGAACCGGGAACTGGGCCGTAGTGCGGACTTGGCAGGATCGCTCGCGGTCAGTGCGCTGAACAGCGAGTATGCCCGTGAGCCATCCTATACACAGCAATTGACCGCCCTGGAGAGGCTGCTGAACCGCATTGGTGACTATGTTTCCGAGGTACAGCGCAGTGCGCTGCAGCCGGCGCAGTCGGATTCAATTCGCCGTCTGATGCATTGCCTGGCTGAACAGCATGCCCTGCTGGATGCGATCCGCCAGCTTGCAAGACTGCCGGCAGCGCAGCCGCAGGGATTGCCCGCGCCACTGGCCGCATGGCTGGAAACGGGGCGACGGGATGCATTGCGGCTGATGGGCCAACAGGCCGGCGCTCGTCTGGACGCGCATGCGCTGGAGCAATTCGTGACCGGGAACAAGGCCCTGAAACGGTCTCTGAAAAAACTCCGCAAAAAACTGCTGGCGGCCGCATCCCGTTCGGACATGCCGGTGGGAATGCTGATCTCAATCAGCGATGAACTGGATCATCAGCGCCTTCTCGCCGAACATGCGGTGCGCACAGCGCGGACCTGCCTGCTGGCTGACGAGGTCTTCGAATCGGTCAAGGTCGACGGCGAGAACCAGCCCGCGGTGGTTGAGACGCAGCAGCCGTCCTGATCAGGCGGTCAGGAAGCGGAAGCAGAAGTACAGCACGATCAGCAGTTGCAGCACATAAAACGTTGCGCGAACCAACACGGTCAGGTGCGTAACGGCCACCAGATGGGTTACGGATTGCGCGATGCGCGCGCCCAGCAGAACCAGGGCGAGACCATCGGTCAGTGCTGTCTGCCCGGCTGCGATGGCGTACAGCAGCACGGCTGCTGCCACCGGCAGGTTTTCGCAGCAGTTGTAATAGGCGCGGCAAAGGCGTTGGGAAAAGTCACCCAGATCGTCCCCGCCGGGGGCAAACTCGTTTGCTTTGCGGCTGCCATTCAGAATATGCAGCGCCCGGTAATTCACCACGGTCAGTGCAAGCAGGGCGGTCCAGGCGGCATATCCGATCAATGCGGTGGCGGTGGCGGTCATCATGGGATCCTGCTTATTTTCGGATGATGAAAACGTATGGCACAGAAACGTGCCGTGCGCCAATCTGCGGGTTCAGCCCTCGTGATCGTGCATCCTTTTCTGCCGAGCCTTTTGTCTCGCCAATGCCTTGAGTTGGATGCGCTGCTGTTCGCTGAGGATATCCCGCACCTTCATCTTCGTTCTGCTGCGCAGAATCACCCGTTCGGCAAGCAGCCTGCCCTGTTCCTCTGCAATGCGCCGGACCTCCCGGTCGTCGTAGCCTTTGGAAAGCACTTCGCGCAGTTCCTGCCGCAGTTCGCGCATGCGTTTCCGGTTGGGTTCCAGCTCGGTGCGCAGATTGTCATGGAGAGCAGAGATCGCGTTCGCCTGCTCGTCCGTCAGCCCGATCCTGTCCCGATGGCGCAGGATGCGCGGTCCTGCGGGTCGTGCATCCTGTTCTGTGGCTGGCTTTTGCCGTGGCGACTCAGTTGCGCCGGTCCCGCCCGGCATGCCAAGCAGAAGCAATGCTGCGAAAAGGGGAAGCATGGATTTTGGCATGGGGATTTCCTCAGTGGCGCGTTCGGCCTGCTATCCATCATAAAGGAAGCGGCTCCCGTTGAACGAACAATGATCGTCGGCTTGACCGGGACCGGTTGCGAAAAACCAGCAAATGGACTGTATTGAGGGTTCTGTTCCGCCGGGGGTTCCTGCATGGGCGAAGACACGATACGTGCGACGGATGTGCTGCTGGGATTGCGCCATTTGCGCCGCGGCGTCGGAAATTCTGCCCGAGCACTGAAAATTCTCGCGCTGAGTTCGCGGGATAGCGTCCTGTCCATCGGCAGTGTACTGGAGGAGAACGCCGCCCGGCATGGCGACCGTGTCGCGTTGCGCTGCGAGGAGGGTGAGTGGACCTATCGGGCCTTTAACGCGCAGGCCAACCGGTACGCCCATGCTTTGCGGGCCGACGGCGTCGGCAAAGGAGACGTCGTCTCGATCTTCATGGAGAACCGCCCGGACCTTCTCTTTGTTGTTGCTGCCGTCGTCAAGCTCGGTGCCATCGCCGGGATGATCAATACGTCCCAGCGAGGCGAAGTACTGCAACACAGCTTCAGCCTGTGCAAGCCGGCGGCCTGCGTCATCGGGACCGAACTTGTCGATGCATTTGCGGCTGTTCAGGACACGGTCAGCGTGCCCGGTGGACGGATCTGGTATGTGCCTGACGTTGACTCAGACGCTTTGCCGGCGCGCATTGCCAACCTGCGTGAAGCTGCCGCGACCTGTTCTGCTGAGGATCCTGAGACGACAGCTTCCGTGCAGATGGCCGACCCTGCTTTCTACATTTTCACATCGGGAACAACCGGCCTGCCGAAAGCGAGCGTGATGAGCCACTTTCGCTGGGTCAAGGCCATGGCGGGAACCGGGCTCATTGCGCTCGATATGAAGGCGGACGATGTGATCTATTGTTGCCTGCCGCTCTACCACAACAATGCGCTGACCGTGTGCTGGGGTGCAGCCATGGCGAATGGCAGTGCGCTCGCACTGGCGCGCAAGTTCAGCGCGAGTCGATTCTGGGATGATGTTCGACGGTATGACGCGAGTGTTTTCTGTTACATCGGCGAACTGTGTCGCTACCTGATTGCACAGCCACCGAGCCTGCTGGATCGCGAGCATCGCGTCAGCCGGATGATGGGCAACGGTTTGCGTCCGGATATCTGGAAGGCTTTCAAGGAGCGCTTTGACGTTGCGCGGGTCCTGGAGTTCTACGGCGCCAGCGAGTGCAACATCGGGTTTCTGAACGTTTTTAATTTTGATGAAACCGTCGGTTTCTGTCCTGCTCCGTACGCCATTGTTGAGTATGACGTGCAAAACGACCAGCCAGTGCGCGACCGCCGTGGCCGGTTGAAGCGGGTGCGCACCGGCGAAGTGGGTCTCCTGCTTGGCGAGATCAGTGATCTGGCACCGTACGACGGCTATACCGACCCGGCTGCTTCCGAGAAGAAACTGTTGCGCGATGTATTTCGCAGGGGGGATTGCTGGTTCAATACCGGTGATCTGATGCGCGATCAGGGTTGGCGGCATGCGCAGTTCGTTGATCGACTGGGAGACACCTTCCGCTGGAAAGGTGAAAACGTCTCCACCGCGGAAGTCGAGGAAGTGCTGAACCAGCATGGGCAGGTCGAACAGGCTGCCGTTTATGGTGTCCAGGTCCCGGGTGCCGATGGGCGTGCCGGCATGGCAAGCCTGGTGTGCAATGTCCCTCATGACCACTTCGATTTTACGGCGCTCTACCAGCTGGTGGCGGAGAAATTGCCGAAATATGCTTATCCATTGTTCCTGCGTTTCAGTGGCGGTCACGAGCTTACCGGCACCTTCAAGCTGCGCAAAGCCAGCCTGAAGGAGGAGGGTTTTGACCCGGAGAAGGTCAGCGATCCTGTGTTTGTTATGCTCCCCGGTGCGCAGCACTGGGCACCCCTGGATGGACCGACGATTGAAAAGATCCACCGGGGAGTGGTGCGGCTGTGAGGGCCCTGCCCCCGGACCGCGTCCGACGTCGCCTGCTGCGTGGTGGCGCACTGGTTGCGCTGGGCAGTGCGGTGCCGCTGGCAGCCTGCGGTGCGGGAACTCAAGGGCATCTGGGTGGTGACCAGGACACAGCGCGTCTCCCGGTATTCCTGCAGGGCGGTGCCGTATGAGTCGAGTCAGCCTGCTGGATGCCGTGTTCTTTTCGCTGGAGCGACCGGAGACACCGATGCATGTCGGGTGTCTGCAGGTGTTCCGGAAGCCGCGCGGCTACGAAGGCGATTTCATTCAGGATCTACTCGCCGGGTTCCGCGGCGCGACGCGGGTGCGCAAGCCCTTTGCACATGTACTGTCTCCGCCCAATCCCGGCGCTATGCCACCTGCATGGAAAGCAGACCGGCACTTTGATGTCGACTATCACCTACGGCACATTGCGCTGCCCAAGCCGGGTGACGCTGATCAACTGCACACCCTGGTGGGCCACCTGCATTCTCATCTGCTTGATCGCTATCGGCCCTTGTGGGAGTTGTACGTGATCGAGGGGCTGCGCGGGAATCGTTTTGCACTGTACTTCAAAGCCCATCATGGATGTGTGGACGGCGTGGGCGGAATGAAGCTGATGCAGGCGTCGCTCAGCGATAGTGTTGAACAGACCGGATTTCGCGCGCCTTGGGAAGATGATGCGGTTGCAACACAGCGCGTGTTAGCGGTGCCCTCCGCGCGGGATGTGGTATCGGCAGCATTCCGTCGTCAATACGAGAGTGTTCCGCAGCTGGTGCGCGCCTTTCGGCGTGTTGTGACGAACATGAACAATCCGGCTGCCCGGCGCGTGATGTTCCCCTATGCAGCGCCAAAGAGCGTGCTCAATACCTCTTTGTCCGGGAATCGTCGATTTGCCTCGCAGCAGTTGCCGTTGCAGAGAGTACGGGCTGTTGCACAGCGGGCGGATGCGACCATCAATGACGTCATGGTGGCGGTCTGTGCCGGTGCTTTGCGCGCCTGGTTGCAGGAACTGGATGAATTGCCCCGTGCGCCTCTGATTGCCGCTGTGCCAATGTCGATCCGGGCCGAAGGCGAGGAGGGTGGGAACCGGTTATCACTGCTGTTGTGCGATCTCGGGACGGGCGTTCGCAACCATGTGTCGCGCCTGCACCTGATCCGCAGTTCGTTACGTCGAAGCAAGGCGCACCTGGATGATCTTTCTCCGACGGCCCAGATCAATTATCTGCTGGCGATGGTCGCCCCGTTCACGGTGATGCAGATGATGGGCATCGCCGGCAAGGTGCGCCCGCCCTACAACATCGTCATCAGCAACGTGCCTGGCCCGCGCGAGACACGTTACCTGAACGGGGCGAAACTGGAGTCGTTGTTCCCGGTGTCCCTGCTGCCGGATACGCAGGCGCTGAATATCACCCTGTTCAGTTATGACGGCAACATTCAGTTGGGCGTGGTTTCCTGTCGACAGGCCCTGCCCGGCATTGACCGGTTCGCGGAACTGTTACGGGTGACCTGGGAGGAACTGGAAAGCGAGGTAAAGGTGCACTACCGGCGGGGACGCCGACGCAGCTAGGCTGTGAGCAGGCTGAAAATGCCGAGCGGTGAACGGGTCCAGGCGATGCTGAAAATAAAACCCGCCGTGGCGAGCGCGCTGCCATAGCTGAGGCGTTGGATGAGACGACTGGGCGCGCGGTGGATGGCCAGCGAGCCCAGCACGATGTAGGCAATCAGCGCGAAGACTTTCACAGTAAGCCAGGCTTCCACGAAGGGGTATTGTGCGGTCCGTGTCACCAGTCCGATGGCGCTGGCGAGCAGGA
>JBFKXW010000175.1:0-6145 GCA_041637915.1 Pseudomonadales bacterium
CCAGGAAATGCGGATCCGACAGGGTCGGGTTTACAGTCCGGTAGCGTGTCTCCAGCGCCCTGTTCACCAGTCGGCTGAGGTCCACGCGAGCCTGCGAGATGCTCACGTTGGCACTAATCAGCTGCGCCTGTGCGCCCGCCAGCTGGCTTTCCCAGCGATACACCTCGGAACGGTTGCCGGCGCCCAGCTGCACCCGCGTGCGGGCCCGCTCCAGGTTTGACTTGGTGAACGCCAGATCTTCCTTGCGGATGCGGGCGAGTTCCTGCGCACGCAGCAGGTTGAGATAGGAAAGACTGGACTCCAGGGCAATGTCCAGGACCTGCGCCCGGAAGGCATGTTCCCGTGACTGCTGCAGCATGCGCTGGATCTTCTGGTTCGCCCAGGCCGGTTCGGCATAGATCAGCTGATCCAGGGTCAGCGAGGCGGTCGTCAGGTATTCCGGGTTGTTGCCACCGAACGAGATGGCACGATCACTGTCGATCTGCCGGCCACCCAGTGCCGCTTCCAGTGACGGCAGCAGGTCAGCCCGGGCTCGCGGGATGTCCTCGCGCTGAACCAGCAGGCCCTGCGATGCAGCGTCCAGCGAGCGGTTGCTGGTGATGGCCTCCTGCACCGCCTCGGAAAATGTCAGGGGTTCATAGTTCGCAGCGTCCGGATCCCCCACCAGGTCGGAGCTGTTCATCAGGTCAAAAGTCGGTGAAATGCCCAGCGCATGCGCGGTGGTCATGTTGATTACGGGACGCACCGTTTCGCGAAACTCCACGCCGATCTCGCCCGGGTCTTCCCCCAGCATGATGCGCTGCAGGTTGATGGCGATGCGGCGGATCAACCGCAACCGGTCCGAACTGCTGGTGGTGGCGGCCAGCAGGCCGAGTTCGATTTCCTCCCCGCCCATGATCGAAAGCGAAGGCAGCTTGCGCTCAATCAGCAATTCGGCCAGTCGTTTCACCTCTGTTTCGGACCACTGGAAGACCGCGCCAAAAAGGACTGCATCGGCGCTGTCCGGAATCCGCGCCACGACCTCTTCCGGCGTGCCTTCCGCCGGGATCACGGTCAGCTCCTCGGTCGGGATCTGGCGCAAGAGCGTATCCATGTCATAACGCTCCAGCATCCGCGAGGTCAGCGGCTCCATGATGAAGGCCAGGCGCTTGAAGCGGGAAATCTCGCTCAACAGCAGAACGTCGGACGGCGTCTTGTTGAAGGAATAGAGGTAGTTCAGGTTGCGCTTGCCGGACACACCATCCTGGTAAGGCAGTCCCGGCTGGATACCAATCACGACCGGCGCCATCACCGGCTTGTTGAGATTCCTGCGCCGCGCGATCTCACCGGAGGCCGCGACGCCCAACGCAAGCACCACATCGATTTCCGGATCGTTCATCAGCGTGTCCAGCGCGGTGTTCACGCCATCCAGCGTCCAGCTGCCGTGCAATTGTTTTTCCGGCGGGAAGCGCACATCAAACTCGCCCTCGGTGAGTACGCGCACTTCACGCTTCATCAGCTCCAGCGCCTGGAGTTGTGACTTTCGTTCCCACGGGCCATCCAGCACGACTCCCACATCCCAGCGCGGCAGACCTTCGGCCACACTCATACCCGGCAGGGCCGCTGCCAGGACGAGGAAAAACACCAAAAACCGGTTGCGAAACAACATTGAATCAAGAACTTGCGAGAATTTTTGATTCAATGAATATAGTTGAGGGCTGGGGAAACGGAAATTTGCAGGTTCGAATGCGCCGCTCACAACGGCAGGAGCGCCGCCAGCCGCGATCATCCGAGGTCAAAACGAAAATCCGGCTAACCGGCGACGCTGATCGCGGCTGGCAGCGCTCCTACGGGCACGGGGGTTCAGTCGAATACGATGGTCTTGCCGTTACAGACGATCACGCGGCTCTCAGTGTGCAGGCGCAGGGCGCGCGCCAGCACCAGCCGTTCCAGGTCCCGCCCCTTCCGCTTCAGGTCCGGCACCGAATCCCGGTGCGAGATGCGGGTAATCTCCTGCTCGATGATCGGCCCCTCATCCAGATCGGCGGTCACGTAATGGCTGGTGGCGCCGATGACTTTCACACCGCGCTGAAACGCCTGCCGGTAGGGATCACTGCCCGCAAATGCCGGGAGAAAGGAGTGATGGATATTGATGATGCGGTTCTGCCACCCTGCAACGAACGCCGCACTGAGGATTTGCATGTAGCGGGCCAGGACAACGGTATCCACCCGTGCATTCACCAGCAAATCCTGCAGCTTTGCTTCCTGCGCCGGCTTGGTTTGCGCTGTCACCGGCAGGTGGTGAAACGGAATGCTGTGCTGTGCGGCCAGCGGCGCCAGGTCCTCGTGGTTGGAGACGATCAGGGGGATATCGATTGCGAACTCGCCGAGCTGATGCCGCCATAGAATCTCCTGCAGGCAATGATCCTGACGGGAAACGAGCAATGCGACCCGTGCCACTTCATCGCTGAAATGGATACTCCAACTCGCCTGAAACTCATCCGCCAAGGGCGTGATCGCGGCGGTCAGCTTGTCGCGGCCGAGCGTGAAGCCGTCCATGTCCCAGGCCACCCGGATGAAGAAGCGCCCGGCTTCGGCATCGACGTGCTCGTCGAGATCCAGAATATTGCCTTCCCGCTCGTACACGAAATGCGACAACCGGGACACCAGCCCCTTGCGGTCCGGACAGGTCAGCAGCAGTACTGCGATCTGGCGCGCTTCATCCATGAATGCAAGTGTCTCAGAAGTAACGGATCAGTTCGATCTGGATGAAGTCATCATCCTCCACGAATTGCATTTTCTTGTTCGGGTCATTTGCGAGGACTGCGGCGAGCGTTGCCGCATCCGTTCGCGGCGCACGCGCACCACTGGAGAACCAGCGCCCGTCCACCTGCAGTTTCCAGTTCGAGGCGATGCGGTGGTTGGCCTCGACACTGAACACTTTCTCCTCGGTCTCCGGATCCCAGATCATCCCCAGCAGCATGTCTGTGCTGGCGGTATTGTTGAACGCCCAACGGGTTCCGAACAGGACGTCCTGCTCGAAGAACCCGGGTGCATCCTCCTGCCGCTCGTCCCAGAGGTACTCCACCACCCAGCCCAGGTCGATGCGCGTATCGAATATCCCCACGCGCGTGTACTCAAAGCCCGCCACCGCGGCTGCAAAGCGCTCGCCCTGGCCGGAGCGCGAGATGGCCTCCAGCTTGAAGGCCCAATCCTCCCAGATGTACTGCAATTCCAGGCCGGTCTGGTCGATGGTGTGATAGACCGGCAGCAGGGAAATCTCATCAATCCGGACCGCAGGATTCAGCAGGGGCGCAAAAGCAGCCTGCACTGCGGCGTTGGAAGCCAGCGGATCTACGATCGCCGGCGTCTGCGGAACACCAAGAATTGAAAAACGCACCCGGGGTGTCAGCAGTGGTTCCCGAGTCGTGCCGGAGAAATGACTGAGCCCAATGTCCACATCCCCGAGTGTGTGTACCCAACGGAAGGCGAAATCGGTGTGCCACTCCTCGGCGCCGGAGGCATAAATGGGATCATCGGTATCGACCACGTAGGGCGTCCGCAGCCGGCCCTCCTCGCCGGGGAAGGTGCGCTCGCGAAAGTACGGCATCACAAAGAAATCGAAGATGCCGTAATCGCGAACCAGGGACAGGTTGATCATCGGCTGGCCCAGTTTGTCCTCGCCGTCGATGTTCTCCACCAGATCGGTCTGGTTGATGATGTCCTCCAGATGCAACGACTCCACCACCCCCCAGAACACCTTTCGGGCACCGACACGCAGTTCCCAGTCGCCCCCAACATAGAGCCAGCTGAGTTCCCGGATATCCGCATGGGTACGCTGATCGTCCTGTTCATCCCAGCGCGCGTGAACCACGAACTCAAAGGACTGATTGCGCTCCTCGGAGAGTTCATTGGTGAAATAACCATACTGGAATCTGGCCGAGGGAATCACCTGCTCCTGCCCCTGCATGCCGGTCTGCGCGAAAGCACGCAACTCTCCACCCACCTCAACATCCTGCTTGGTGCGGGCGCTGCCGGTTCCCGGCAACGCAAGCACCAGTGCCAGTGCCAACGACCCAGCAACCCGCATGATCAACGCGCCCGCTTCAGGCTGTTCTTGGTAAAGTCAGAATCCGACAGGCCGCTTTTGAACTTGTAATTGCTGAACACCAGTTCCGTGCTCTTCCCGGTCTGGTGATTCAACATGTTCATCTTCGCCGGACGCCAGTGCTTATCCAGATACTGCTGGTAGCCGGAAAAGGTCAGCGTTTTCAGCAGGGTCTTCTTGCGGTCATAGAACTCGATTTTCCAGGGCCGGTATTCCGACTGGTCCACCCAGGCGACCTGCTTGGTGTAGCCGGAATACTCATCCGTCGGGTAGCGTTCGCTGACGAAACAGGTGCCGCCCTCGCAGGGCTCGTCGCGCAGGTATTTGTAATTGTATTTCTCGACCTCCTGCGAGCTGAGATCCTCAAAGGCGAACTCACTGCCGACGAAGGGCCCGGACTTGTTCTTCGAAGCGATCCGCTTGACGCGTTTGAGGGCGGGCAGGAAGAGCCACTGATCGTCCGGGCCGGTCTTGTGGCTGAAGGTCAGCAGCGCAGTCCCTTCCTGGTCCGGAGGAGAGTCGAAGATGATCATCGATTTGTCGCCGTCATCGGGCACTTCCAGCGATTTACTGCGCAGTTCCCGCACGCTTTCATCACCGCGCTTGTTGCGCAGGATCATTTGCATACTGGCAGAGCTGTCACCCCACCCTTCATCCCGGCGTTCCGCTTCCTTGGCGATCGCCAGACCCTTTTCTTCCGGTGTCTCCGCCAGCGCGCCGACCGGCAACGCCAGACTAAGCAGCAACGGGGGCAGCAGTTTTGTCATCTTCATCGCGTTTCTCCATGTACATCAACAGGGGTGGCAGGAACAGGAAATCGACCAGAAAGGCCAACAGTATGGTCAGCGTGCTCATCGCACCCAAATCGACACTGATCTTGAACAATGAGCCCATCAGGATGGCAAACCCGGCACTCAGCACAACGGTCGTACCCACCAGCGCAATTCCCACCGTCTCGAAAGCATAGACGACGGCCTGCTCCGGATTCAGGCCACGCTCACGACGCGCCCGGAGGTACTTGCTGAGAAAATGCACAGTGTCATCCACCACGATACCGATGGTCATTCCCATGGTGGTGGCAATCCCCAGCCCGACTTCGCCAGAAATCAGCGCCCAGGCACCGAATGCAATCCCCAGGGGAATCAGGTTGGGAACCAGGCTGATCAGGCCGATCCGGACAGAACGCAGCGCCAGTAGCAGAATGGCAGAGATCAACACGAGCGCCGCACACAGACCGACCAGCATGCTGGCGATATTCCGCTTGGAAATATGCGCAAACATCAGGTTGGCACTGGCGCCCTCCGTCCACATGGACTCAGGCGCGTTTTCCCGCAACCACTGCTGCGCACGACGATCCATCTCGATGATCTCGTTCGCCGAGGATTTACTCAGGTTGATCGTGACCTTGGTGTACGCCTTGTCGAAGGAAACCTGATTGGTCAGGTCGAGTCCGAACGGCAGCGACATCTCGTAGAGCAGCAGGTACTGCGCGGCAAGTGCCTGATCCCTGGGCAACCGGTACCAGGCCGGATCATCTCCATGCATGTTGCGGTTCAGGCGCTTCATCACATCCGTGAACGCGTTCACGTGCCGCACGCGGTCCTGGCTACGCAGCCAGTTGGCAAAGTCCTCGACCGTCTGCAGGTAGGCCGGATTCGTCACGCCATTCTCACGACCGCTGTACAGGGAGTAGTTGAGGTAGGTCACTCCGGTCAGCCGTTGGTTCACGAACTCGGCGTCCTCCCGGAACTGCAGGCCACGCTGAAACTGATCAATGGGGCTGTCATTGGTTTCATTGGTGGGGATCAGCGCGATCAGGAAAATTGCCACGGTCAGGTTCCCGACCAGCAGGGCCCGTCGATGCGCGACCACCCAGTGCGCAAATGCGGTCATCGGACCCGCACTGAGCCGGCTGCGGGTGGCCCGGCCGGCCGGGAGCACGGTCATGAGGGCGGGCAACAACATCACCGACAGAAGGAACGCCATCAATACCCCGACCGCAACCATGTTGCCAAGCATGTGAAACGGCGGGGAATCGCTGAAGTTGAGCGACAGGAA
>JBFKXW010000176.1:0-6122 GCA_041637915.1 Pseudomonadales bacterium
ACAACCGGACGACCCGCTGGCTGCTCTGGAGAGTGGTGAGACCGTCCGGATCCTTGTTGTCGAGGACGATGCTGAGGATATGGAGAGCGTGCCGGACCAGTTGAAGGCGGGCATGCGTCTGCCTTACGAAGTCAGGCAGGCCGGGGTGCTGCGCGAAGCGCTGGAAATTATCCGGGCCAAGCGTGCGGACCTTGTCCCGCGGGGCCTGGGCCTGCCGGACACCGGCCCCGGTTAAAACGATCCAGCGGGTGCGGCCAAAGCGTCAAGACCTGGCCATCGTGGTGGTGACCGGTGAGAAAGATCACTTGCAAGAATTTGCGGCCCGCTGTTTCAGCGCCGGGGCACAGGAGCTGCTCTTTACGGAGGAACTGAAGCCGGAATTGCTGGGCCGGGCGAATGGTTTCTCGCTGTTGCTCGTCCGAGAAGGCCAGATACCGGAGCTACGGTGGAACCTGCGCCGTTATTTTCCCGGGATTCTTCCGGGCCGTCGGGCACCACCACCACGAGGCGGTTGGTGGGCCCGGGTCCGCTGTCTGCGTGCGCACCGCTGCTGTTCCGGACCCTGCCGGACGAATACCGCGGCATCACCAAGCCTACATGCGCTACCGTGCCGTACGCCGTGACAAGCCCGAACATGCCATGGAGCGGCTGGTGACCCAGGTGGGCGGCCAGTTTGGCGGGCCGCGTGACCTGATGCATTTGCACGTTGCGGTAATCAATGAAGCGACCTCCCATGCGACCGGTGAGATTGGTCGTCCCATGGTGTTTGAGGGGCGACTGCTGACACTCGAAATGATGACGCTGCTGGTGTATTCCCACCGCACGGTTAGCCGGCGCGCTTAGCCGGCCGTTGTGCGTGTCTTTGCGATGCAGGTGTTGTTCGAGTTGTTCGTGTGGTTATTGAGAGTACAAGTATGCGGAAACTGCATTTGAGCCTTTTCGTCACCGGCGGCTCCGCCCACGGCGTGCCCTGCGCAACCTGAAGCTGCTCGAGCAGCGCTATCCCGACTACGACTTTGATCTCGAGGTGATCGAGGTGCTCAAGCACCCGACGGCAGCGTCGGACGCAAAAATCATCGGTGTGCCCAGGCTGCTCAAACTATTGCCTCCGCCGGTCTGCCGAATCATTGACGACCTGAGCGACCTGTCTGCACTAGCCCTCCGGCCTGGCATTGCAGGGCCCTCCGCAGCAACGCCAGGAGCGGCCCAGACAGAAAAATACGGGAGACCAATCCCGAGTCAGTAAGCAGAGCGCAGAGGTATCAGGAAAGTAGACACCGTGACTGCCGTACGGACGGCGGCCTGCCGGCCGGTCGCTCCACCCTGGTTTCCGGCACCGCCGGTAGCGGCGGGACCTTACTGGCGGCGCAGTTTCTGTTTGCCGGGCTGCAGGTCAGGGGTGAGAAAGGCGTGCTGGTCACCTTCGAGGAGCGCCCCGAGGACATGGTGAAAAATGTGGCGTGACCGTGCTGAAGAGGCGGGGCTCCTGGGATGACAAGTACACGCGCGAATACGCAGTGAACAACACCGGCATGGTCATCCGGGATGCCTTCCAGAGCGTATCCGGCATGCTGGCGGTAAACGCGGTCTTATCCCTCTTCAATGAAACGAGCGAATTGCAGAGGATGTTCCCGGCTTGATCGCGTGCGCGGATTGCGACTGCCAGCCCATCCTTACCTCTATGTGCGGATTGCGTGGCCGGCAGTGGTATATTGACTCTGGGAACTGCCTGAAGAGCGCCGGAAGCTGTTTACCCGGTGATGTGATTGTCAGTCGCTGGCAGCAGCCCGAGGAACGCAAATGAGCGCAGTCAGCGCGATGGGGCCTGCAACTGCCGCCGGGGTACGAGAGGAACTCCTCATACTCTGCGTGGATGATGACCCGGATGATCGGGAGTTAATCGCAGATTCCCTGCAACAGGGGATGCGGGAACCGTATCAGCTTCACAGTGCCAATTGCCTCGGGGATGCCATGCAGCGCTTGCGGGAGAGCATCTTCGACGTCGCGCTGCTGGATCTGAACATGCCGGATGCGGGCGGTGTGCAAGCCGTGCGGGATGTGCGCGCGCTGCGGCCTGACATCGCGATTGTCGCGTTGTCGGGCCAGTATGGGGAGCCGGAGGTGCGTGAGCTGTGCCTGGAGGCCGGTGCGCAGGATTTCATCGAAAAATCGGACCTGTCCTCCAAGCTGCTGTCGCGGTCCATCGGCAGTGCCCTTTTCCAGGTGCGTGAACTGCAGTTGGATGAACTTGAGCGCAGCTTTGCGCAGTTGCGAGCGTTGACCACGGCTGCGTCCGGCACCCAGATGGCTTCCCAGATCGCCGGGGTCGGTAGCATGAAGTACCGGCTTCCGATCGTGTTCAATAACCTTTCTCTGCGCTACAACAATATGTTCAAGGCGTATGCCCGTTTTCAGGCGATGCGCGTCAACAAGCCGACGCAGGAAATGCACTACATCGTGGACCAACTGGCGTTACACAATGCCAGCCCGCGTGACCTGATGGACCTGCATATGGAACTGGGCGCCAAGGACTCCGGCAGTGCTTCCGGTGCCGAACGTTTCGGCGGCATGGGGCGGCTGCTGCTCCTGGAACTCCTTGGCATGCTGGCCACCTACTATCGGGAATTGCGGTTCGCCAAAGGGTGACACTGCCCTGGAAGTGACGCTCCGCTGGGTCGATTCAAGTAGGTACTGCGCAGTGGTTTGCTCAGATGCTAATTTCGGGCAACCACCCCCCCCCATTTTTACCAGTAGACCAAATTTGAAATACCGATCCGCCGATAATTCGATCTTGTGTCATGCTATAACGCGTAACAGTTTACTCAGGCCGGTTTGGACGCATGTCCACGAGCAATACAGACGACGCCAGCGTGGCCGTCCCGGGTGATGCACCCCCTCAGAAGCAGCCACTCAGTATCCTCGTCATCGAGGATGACCGGGATGATCGGGAACTGGTTCTCCAGGCCATTCAGGCCGGCATGCGCATTCCGCACAACGCCAAGGCGGCTACCTGTCTGGGAGAGGCATTCTCCATTCTCGCCGAACAGCATATTGATGTTGTTCTGGTGGATCTGGATCTCCCCGATTCCAATGGCACCGAAAGCATCCGCAATCTGCGCGAGCAGAAAAGAGATGCCGCGATCATCGTGATCAGTGGCTCCTACGGCGAGGAAATTGTCGAGGCCTGCTTTGATGCCGGTGCACATGACTTCGTTGAGAAACAGGACCTGACCGAAAAGCTCCTGGCGCGGGTGATCGGCTATGCACTGTACCGGATTCGCGATCGCCAGTTGCAGGAACTCACGCAGAGCCTCGAGCAGTACCGGTCACTGACCTCGGCGGGGAGCGCCGCGCCGGTTGCCGGGCGTATGTCCGGCGGTGGTCCGCTGGCTGAGCGGATGCCGGAACTCTTCAACGATTTGTTACAGGACTATCGCGAGATTGCCAAGGCCTACATGCGCTACCTCGCGATCCTGAAAGACAAGCCTTCCCATGGGATGGAACGGCTGATTACCCGGGTCGGGGATCAGGGGGGCGGGCCCCGGGATCTCATGGATGTACACGTCGAGGTGGTGGATGAGGCCTTGCGTCGTACTGACGGAGAACTCTCCCGCTCAATGACTTCAGAGAGCCGGCTTCTGGCGCTCGAGATGATGGGCATGTTGGTGAATTACTACCGGGTGGGAACCCGCAGGCGTTAGCCCGGCAGTTTTTGGGCAATCCGCATTGGCAACGGATAGGAACCGAAAAAATGAGAACGATCGGATTGAAACTGTTTCTGGTCGGTCAGGGGGCATTCGGGCAAGAGGCCCGCGACAACCTGACTGCTCTGGAAGAACTCTTTCCTGACTACCAGTTCGACGTCGATGTCATCGACGTGCTCGAAAATCCGGAGCGCGCCGTGGAAGATCGTGTCATCGCGACACCCACGTTGATCAAGTACACGCCGCTGCCGGTATGTCGCATCGTCGGGGACCTCAGCGATCGGGAGCGCGTGATCAGCGCCCTCGGCCTGCGGGTGCGGGAGAACAGTAATGCGGACGGTGGCTAGATAGACCCACTGTGCGAATGATCGGGATTGAGCAGTATGCGTTTTTGACTGGAGAATAAAATGTCGGACGAGGGCAACAAAAGATTGGAATTGGAGAAGTTACCATCAGGGATTGAGGGGCTCGACCAGATTTGTCAGGGCGGCCTGCCCAAAGGGCGCTCGACGCTGGTCTCCGGAACGGCCGGTAGCGGTAAGACTGTGCTGGCTGCACAGTTTCTGAAAGCCGGGCTGGAGAACTGGGGTGAGAAGGGCGTGCTGGTTTCCTTCGAGGAACGCCCGCAGGACATGATCCGCAATGTCACCGCTTTTGGCTGGAGTTTTCAGGGCAGTGTGGACGCGGGTGACATCGCCATCATCGACGCAACCCCGGTCGCCGGTGAAGTCATCGTCGAGGCGGGGCGCTACGACCTCGCTGCGCTGATGGCACGGATCGAGTACGTGGTCAGCCAGACCGGTGCCACGCGGGTCGCCATCGACGCAATCTCGGCGCTGTTTCCGCAGTTCTCGGATCACCAGATTGTGCGGCAGGAACTGCAACGTGTCGTCAATGGGCTGCGCGAACTGGGCGTGACCACCATCATCACCATGGAGCGCGAGGCCGAGGATGGTCAGATCGCACGTTTCGGGGTGGAGGAGTTTGTCACCGACAACGTGCTGCTGCTGCGCAACCGGCTGGAAGCGGAAAAGCGCCGTCGCACGGTGGAAGTGCTGAAGTTCCGGGGTACCGCGCACCACAAGGGTGAGTTCCCGTTCACGATCGACGAGCAGGAAGGCATCACGATCATCCCGCTGTCGGCCATGGAACTGGTACAGCGTTCGTCCGAAACCCGGATCTCTTCCGGCGTGCGGGAACTGGATGTCATGTGCGGTGGCGGCATGTTCCGGGATTCCATTGTGCTGGTCAGTGGCGCAACCGGTACCGGCAAGACGCTGATGGTGACCGAGTTCATGAAGGCCGCTTTCGAGAATGGCGAGCGCTGCATCATGTTTGCCTTTGAGGAGAGTCGCGATCAGCTGATCCGGAATGCACGCTCCTGGGGTGTGGATTTCGAGGAGGCGATTGAGAAGGGCCATCTCCGCCTGATCTGCAACTACCCGGAGTCGAAGGGTTTGGAAGATCACCTGATCCAGATCAAGCGCGAGATCGATGATTTCAAACCGAGCCGGATGGCGGTGGACAGCCTCTCGGCCCTGGAGCGGGTGTCGACGCTGAAGTCTTTCCGCGAGTTTGTTATCGGCATCACCAGCTTTGTGAAGCTGCGGGAGATGGCCGGGATGTTCACCAACACGACGGCCATGTTGATGGGCGGCGAGTCCGTGACCGAAACGCACATCTCAACCATTACCGACTCGATCGTGTTGTTGCGCTACGTGGAACTGCACGGCGAGATGCATCGCGGCATCACCGTGCTGAAGATGCGTGGTTCCTGGCACGACAAGTACATCCGCGAGTACTTGGTTACCGAAAGTGGTATGGCGATCAAGGAGGCCTTCCAGGGTGTATCCGGTATTCTCGCCGGCAACCCGGTGTACAGCTATCGCGACGAGAGCACCCAGCTCAAGCAGATGTTTGATGCTGAAGGAGAAGGCTAGGCGCGCAAAGCGGTCTATCCTTACATTTCCTGATCAGTCCGGACGGGCGCGAAAGGCGCCCGTCTTCTTTTTGGAGGAAAGGTTTGATGTCCGATTTGGCAGCTCAATTTGAACAGGCGCAGGCCGACGTGAAAACGCTCGCGTCGCGCCCCTCGAACGATGACATGCTGTTCCTGTATGCGCATTTCAAACAGGGTACGGCAGGGGACTGCTCGGGCAAGCGGCCCGGCATGATGGACATGGTCGGTCGTGCCAAGTACGACGCCTGGGCCAAGCTGTCCGGCACGTCCAAAGATGATGCGATGCAGGCCTACATCGACAAGGTAAAGTCACTGCTCGGCTAGGACGTGACGTCTGACTGATTTACCTGTCCGGGTCCTCGCGACCCGGCAGGATATTCTCCAACCGGTTCCGGATGCCCGACGGCAGGCGTTTGATCAGCGTGTCGGCACGCTGCTGTGCCTGTTTCTGCACCTGC
>JBFKXW010000177.1:0-6102 GCA_041637915.1 Pseudomonadales bacterium
CGGTCTGCAGGCGGAGGTGCCCGGATGCCCGAGCAGGTGGTTCGCCGGTCTGCAGTTCACCGGTCCATTGCAGCGCATGCGCGCCATCCCGACTGCGGTACGTCAACTGCACGCCGGAGAGGGATGGGCCGGTCCTGCGACCACGCAGCCCCAGGGTGCCGGCCGGTACCGGTGGTGCGTCGGGAAGAAGGAGCGGTTCCAGTTCGCTGGCAGCCTGCCATTCGAACTCTGCGGGGGTGCCGGATACATGAACCTTCACGTTCTGCACAGATACCCGGGTGACTGTATCCGCATACTGCCATGCGGGAATGTGGACATTGATTGAAAAGGATGGACGCTGGGACAGCAGGTTCAGGCGTCCTCGTGCAGATGCCTGCTGACCGGCAGCGATGATGTCCACCTCCACGCCAAGTGCATGCAGGGGGCCCCGCGTGTTCACCTGTGCCTGCAGCCGGTCAGCTCGCACCCAGTCACGCCCTGCCGCGGGGATGACCGCGTCCAGCGTGAATGCTGCATTGAGCACCCATTCCGCGTGGGTGCGGAGACGAAACTCCCCGCGTAGCAGATGATCTGGCCAGGCGGCGCGTACATCATGGACGTGCAGTTGCCTTCCCTGTGCGACCGCGCGCAGTTGCAAGGTCTCCAGCTGAAACGCCGGTTGTGGCGCGTCCGGACCCTGGTGCCACGAGAGCTGATTCAGGGTGACCTCGTGTGCCTCGAACCGCAGCGGCCACAAAAAGGCCGGCGGCGTGATGGCGTCGGCAGCGCTGTCTCCGCTGCCCTTCGACCGGCCCTGCACATCTGCTATTGCGAGACGGGTAATACACAGCGTGGCGCGCCAGAGGCAGGCTGGATCGGCATGGATGGACACCTCGCCGATGCGCACCCCGGTGTCAGCCGTTTGCCACGCCACGTTACGAAAGGTCAGACCGGTTGCAAGAGTGCCCTGCGTTGTCTCGAACGTCAGACCTTCCGCCTGCAACAATGCCTGTTGCAGGATCCAGCGGGTGCCGTGCTCCGTGGAGACCAGCAGGTAGACACCGAGCAGCAGAACACCGGCAGCGGACAACAGCGCGCTGAGCGTCGCCAGCAAGGTGCGGAACACGACGCTCACAGGTCGGGCCCCAGCGAGAAGTGAAACCGGAACCCGGTGTCGGACTCGTCTACTCCGATTGCAAGATCCAGCCGCACCGGGCCCACCGGGGAGAGCCAGCGCGCTCCGCCGCCAATGCCAAACTGGTAGGGATCACTGGGGGAGTCAAACGCGCTCCCGCCGTCCACAAAAATTGCGGCCCGCCAGTCCGGCCGCACCGGCCAGTCCAGTTCGATGCTGCTCACCAGCAGGTTGCGTGCACCGACCACCTCACCGCTCGCATCGGTCGGGCCGAGCGACTGATAGGCAAAGCCGCGGATGCTGCGGTCGCCACCGGCGAAAAATCGCAGGGACGTCGGGACATCATCGAAGGCATCGCTGAGCAGCGTGCCGGCATCGAGCCGCAACTGCAGCCGGGTATCTGCGTACAGCGTTCTCAGCCAGCGCAGGCCGAGTTGTGCACGGAGCAGGGACAGGTCAGAACCAAGACTGGCCTCCGAGCCCTGGATCTCCAGGTACACGCGATCGCCCCAGTTGGCCAGGGCGCCCCCGGCACGTCGCGTGCGGGCCCAGGACGTGCCGGGCAGCAGCAACGTGGTCTGCCCGCTATCGTTCCCGGTATCGAAACGCTCGTCTTCCAGTCGCAGGAAGTAGGTCGTTTCCCAGTTCCAGGGGCCCAGCCGCTGATACTGCACACTGGTGCGGTACCGCTCACTGCTGTGATCATCGATGTCCTCGTCGCGCCAGCCGAGGTTGAACGAGAGAGAGCGCGTCAACGCGGGTTGCAGAGGAATGGTGTAGGCGCTGTCGAACTGACTGCGTACGGGAGACAGATCGAGGCTGCTGCGCAGCGCATGCCCGGATTGGGTCAACCAGGGTTTTTCCCAGCCGAACCGCAATCTGGGGCCGGTATCCGTGGCGACGCCGGGACCGATGCTGAGTTCATTCCGCGGGCGGGACTGCAATTGCACGTTCACGGCCACCCGCTTCTCTTCCGGCACAGGCTGTGAGCTGACTTCCACCTGTGAGAAAAAACGCGTATCCAGCAGAAGACGCTCCAGGCGTCGCACTTTCTCCGCGTGAAACGGCTGACCGGTGGTCCAGGGCAGGTACCCTTGCAGCAGGTCATGCGACAACGCGCCGCCTTCGAAGTGGGTCGTGCCAAACTGATAGCGCGGCCCGCTATGAAGCCGGATGTCCAGGTCGGCCGTGCGACGCTCCAGATGCACGCGGGCCTCCTGCGTCTGAATGTCTGGTTCGAAGTAACCATGCTGGCGCAGCACATCTGCGATGCCATGTTTGCTTGCCTGCCATTCCCCGTGATGAAACACGTCATCCGCTTTCAGGCGCAGGCGATCGCGAACCAGCTTGTAGGTGCCGTCATCGGCGGCATCGCCGGAGACCACCACGGAAACGTGGCGGACCCGTACCGGCTTTCCCGGCGTCACCCTGAGCAGGATGACCGGCCCGTTGCGGCGACTTTGTGTCAGCGACCCCTCCAGGCGCGCGTGGTAATATCCCAGTGCCTGCAGTGCCAGCAGGCCCTCTTTCTGCGCGCGCTGCAGGAATGCCCGCAGGGCTGCATCCGTCTGGTTGGCCGGTTCCCCGATCCATGCGCGGATGTTCTTCTCCTGCGCTGGCGACGCACCCTCCACGCGGAGGGTGACGTTTGCATGGGCGAGGACACAGTGGAAGAGCAGCGAGACGCTGAAAATCGCCTGTGGCAGGAGTGCGCCGGCGCCAGTCAATGCCCTCATGCGCTGACTGCGACGAGGAGAAGGCATTGCGGACGCATTGCGCAGCCTGCGGGATGCGCACACAGGGTAATGATCATCGGTAACAGGTCAGGCATAGCGGGCATAGTATGGGCAGAAAACATTTTTCAGTCGTGGTTTTTTTTCTGCTGGCCTGCTGCCGGCCGGCGTTCCTGGAAGCGTCGACCGATGCGCCATCGGAGGCAATCCGGCAGATTCTGGAGCGGCAGCAGGCGCCGGGTGCCGTGCATGCAGTGCGCCTGCACGATCCGCTGCGGGTCCAGCAGTTGTATGCACAGCATCGCCACCAGCTTTTGTGGCATGCGAACGGACCTCTGGCGGGACAGTACCCGGCACTGGTCCGGGCACTGCAGGACAGCGCCGCACATGGTCTGAATCCGGCGCATTACCATGGCGACATTCTCACGGCCGAAGCACCGGGGCCGTCCGTGGGGCCGGAGCGGGCAGCCTGGCTGGACGTGCTGGCCACGGACGCCCTGCTGCGCCAGATCCGTCATCGATCCATCGGTGTGGTCTCGCCGCGCCAACTGGATCCGGACTGGGAACTGATTGCTCCCGAAGTGGACGTACTCCAGTGGGTCGCACAGTGGCGGCAAGGCGGTCCGGACCTGCACGCGGCGTTGCAGGCGCTGTGGCCGTCTGCCCCGGAGTACTATGCGCTGGTCCGTGCGCGGGCCGACATTCTGGCCGAAGGTGATGTGCACGCCCCCACCGTGGCGCCCGGACGGCTGATCCGGCCCGGTGATGTTGGTGAGCGGGTGGCCCAACTGCGCAGGAGATTGCTGGGGCCACTGGATGATGCGGACCTCTATGACCCGACGCTGGCGCAGGCGGTGAAGTCGTTTCAGCTCGCATCGGGACTTGAGGCGGATGGCATCGTGGGCGATGCCACACTGGATGCGCTCAATACCACGAAGGTGCAGTGGGTGGATCGGCTGGATGCCAACCTGGAGCGCTGGCGGTGGCTGCCCCGCACTCTCGAGCCCAACCGCATTCGGGTCAACATCGCGGCATACACCCTGCGGGCGATTCGCGAGGAGCAGGTCAGTCTGCAGATGCGCGTCATCGCCGGTCGGCCGGCGCGCCGCTCCCCGGTGTTTACCGAGAAATTACGTTATCTGGTGCTGAATCCCTACTGGAACGTGCCCACCACGATCGCTGTGCAGGACAAGCTCCCGCTGTTGCGCCAGGGTCCACAGCCCATGATGGCGCAGGGGTACGAAGTCAGCACCAGTGCGGCCGGCCCCTACGGCGCACTGAACCAGGTGGACTGGTCGCAGGTGACCCGGTCCAATTTCAGGTATCAGCTGCGGCAACGGCCCGGACCACAGAATGCCCTCGGCCAGATCAAGTTCATGTTGCCCAACCGCCATGCCGTCTATTTGCATGACACACCCAACCGGGAACTGTTTGCGAAAGAGGAGCGTGCGTTCAGCTCCGGCTGCATCCGGCTGGCTGAACCCATGAAACTGGCGGAATGGCTGCTGCGTACGGACGGTCAGGAGCAGACCTGGATGCAAATGGGCAGTCTGCTGGATCAGCGTGAACCCCGAACCGTGCATCTGCGTCGGCCGGTTGCCACCTATATCGTGTATTTCACGGCCTTCACGAGCGAAGCCGGTCAGGTCGTCTACCGGCGGGATATCTATCAGCGGGATGCTGCGTTGATCACTGCCTTGAGGGGATGAACATGCGGATTACGTGGCGGCTGTCACTGCTTCTGCTCATCGTGCTGACCAGCCCGGCTGGTGTCGCAAAGAACGTGAGTCATCTCCCGGTGCCGTTACGAATTCTCGATTGGACCGTGCCACACGCGGTATTCGCCATATACCCGCTGCCGGGGGGCGCGATTCCGGTGGCGTGGCAGGATGGTGGCGCGGGACGGGTTCGTTATCTGGGTCAGGAAGCTGCGCTCGGGTCGATTGCCCTGCGGGCGCCGGCGAAGCCTGGCCTGACGGTGATGGAAGTTTCCCATGCACGCAGCGGGAAAGTGGCGCGGGTGCATGTGCTGACGCGCGTGCCGGCTGGCGCAATAGACAGTAAGGGCTTTCTGCAGGGGTACCGCATCGGCCAGTATCCGGCCACGCCGTTGCGTGGCCAGCAGATCTACCAGAAACCGCGCGGTTTTGTGCGGGTGACCGCGCAGAATGTCGATACCCTCGTTTCCCCCAACTTCCGGCTGGGCCAGTTTGTCTCCAAGCAACAGGGTGGTTACCCGAAGTTCCTCGTCTTGCAGCCCGGGCTGCTCCTGAAACTGGAAACCATACTGGGGGCCTTGCGAGCAGAGGGTCTGGCCAGGGAAGGGCTTGTGATCATGAGTGGATACCGCACGCCCTTTTACAATCGCGCGATTGGCAATGTGGCGTACAGCCGGCATGTCTGGGGCGGTGCGGCCGATGTGTACATCGATGAGCAGCCACGCGACGGCCGCATGGATGACGTCAACGGAGATGGGCGCATCAATGTGGAAGATGCCCGCTGGTTCGCTTCCCTTGTCGAGCGACTCTCACGGGACGGGGCGTTCGAGGATCACATTGGCGGGCTGGGGGTATACGGCGCCAATGCCGCCCACGGCCCCTTTATTCATGTGGATGTGCGGGGTTCCCGGGCGCGCTGGTGAGGTCCGCCGCACCTGCTTCTTCGGGTTGCACAACCAGCCAGTCGATCGCTTCCTGATGTTCTGCTTCCGTTTCTGTCGGCGGCTTCAGCCAGCGCGAGAGGGTGGTGCGCAGATCTGCGCTGATCAGCGCATCGCCATTCGGCGCGTGCAGCAGGGCGGTCAGTAGCGGCCACGCCAGTTCAGCAGCGCGTGGACAACAGTCCGGCGTCCGCTCCGCCAGCTCACTGAGCAGCGTCAGGGCCCGGATCGACAATTCCGGCTGTGCATGCTGCTCCTGTACCGCCTGCCCGATTTCCTGCATGGCCCCGTTGGCGTCCCCCATGCGCGACCGGATCTCCGCCATTTGCAGACAGACTTTCGCGATGCGCAGGGCATCGTGCATGTCCGCGGCAACACGCCGGGCCTGTGTAAGCCGGTCGAGCGCAGCCGGTGAATCTGCGGGTGTCACCTGCAGTGCCAACTGCGCCAGTCGTTCCAGGGCCCGTATGATACCGGCGTAGTCCTTGAAGGGCTCACGCAACCGGATGCTGTGCATCAGGAGTGCCTCGACCCGCGCACGGTTGCCGTCCGGATTCGCGTTGGCCAGTAACTCGCCCTCCAGGTGGCAGACCCGC
>JBFKXW010000178.1:0-6090 GCA_041637915.1 Pseudomonadales bacterium
CCTGTTTCAGTCTGCGGGCAGGCAGGATGCCGTTGCGATGAGGCAACATTCCCGATTGCTGCTGGATATGAAAAGATCGACACTAAAGCCCGATACGGAAATGCAGAGGTATGCGTATCTGGCGCAGGCGCTGGCATTGCTTGCGACCGGCGCGATGCCGGACGCGCGCGCTCTGCTGGCTCGTATTCCGCAGCAGGAGCGTGGGGAAATCGGGGTTCGTCTGCTGTTCGCATATGCACAGGATGGCTAGGAGGGGAGATGGCTGTCGGACTACAAGCACCCAGCGACATTGCGCCGGTGCCGGGTATTCGCCTGGGCACTGCGGCCGCCGGCCTGCGCAAATCCGGCGGGCCGGATCTCTGTCTGATTGCACTGGAGCCGCAGACTGACTGTGCCGCAATTTTTACGCGAAACGCCTTTTGCGCGGCGCCCGTGCAGCTTGCACGAGCTCACCTGGGAACAGCGTCGCCTCGCCTCCTGCTGATCAACGCCGGCAATGCCAATGCCGGAACGGGGCTTCAGGGCCTGGAGGATGCCCGGCAGGTTTGTGACCGGGCCGCGCAGACCGCCGGCGTGCAATCTGCAGAGGTGCTGCCCTTTTCAACCGGCGTCATTGGCGAGCGATTGCCGCTGGATAAGCTGCTGGATAAGCTGGACACTGCGCATGCTGCGCTCCAGGAAGACGGCTGGCTATCCGCAGCACGCGCGATCATGACAACGGATACCCTGCCGAAAGGCGTCAGTCGCAGTTTCCAGACCTCCTCGGGTGAACTGGTGGTCAGTGGGATCGCCAAGGGAGCCGGCATGATCCGGCCTGACATGGCGACGATGCTGGCGTTTATCGGCACCAACGCCCGGGTGGCGCGGGGCCTGCTGCAGGAATTGCTGCAGGAGTGCGCCGATGAGAGTTTCAACCGCATCACGATCGACGGAGACACTTCGACCAACGATGCCTGCGTGCTGATGGCATCCGGCCGGTTGGCGAATGACTGCATTGATTCCAGAAAACATCCGCTCTTTGAACCGCTCTCTCGCGGCGTGCGTTTTGTCTGTCATCAGCTCGCACAGGCGATTGTCCGGGATGGGGAAGGCGCGACCAAGTTCGTCACATTGACGGTGGCTGGCGGTAAAACCCATCAGGAGTGTCTGGACGTTGCCTATACGATTGCACATTCACCTCTCGTGAAGACCGCCCTGTTTGCCAGTGATGCCAACTGGGGAAGAATTCTCGCAGCGATTGGCCGTGCCGGCCTGCAGGAACTGGATGTGAACCGCGTCAGTATTTCGATCAACGGGGTCCTGGTGGCCCAGCAAGGCGGCCGCGCGGAAGGGTACAGCGAGGAAGCAGGGGCAGCGGCGATGGCTTCCGAAGATCTGCTGGTGCGGATCGAACTCGGGCGCGGAGGCTGCAGTGAGACGCTGTGGACCAGCGACCTTTCCCACGAATATGTCCGGATCAATGCAGAGTACCGTACCTGAGCCGGTGCTTCCGGACGCCGCTGAACCCTTGCACGTGGTCGCTGCCATTGTGCGCGACCGCGCTGGCAGGGTGCTGATTCAGAAGCGTCCATCCGGCAAGGTGGCGGCTGGCCTCTGGGAATTTCCGGGTGGCAAGGTGGATGCAGGCGAGGGCCGTTTTGAGGCTCTGCAACGGGAATTGCAGGAAGAACTCGGCCTGGAGGCGATCTCCGGTACGCCGTTGATTCGCCTGACCCACCAGTATCAACACGCGACGGTCGATCTGGATGTCTGGGAGGTTGGCGGGTTTCGGGGCCGGCCGGTGGGCCTGGAGGGCCAGGAAGTGCGTTGGGCTCCTGAACATGCACTGCCGGAGTATGACTACCCGGCCGCCAATCTGCCGGTGGTCGCCGCGGCGCGCCTGCCGGACCGGATGATGGTGACGGCACCGCCGGAAACCAGTGCTGGTCTTGTCGCTGAGGTCTCACGCGCAATCCAGGCGGGATGTCGGCTGGTGCAGTTTCGCGCGCACGCACTGGACGACTCACAGTATGCGGCCCTTGCCTGGGAACTGCTCGCTGTCTGTCACGACCTGGGGGCCACGCTGATCCTGAATCGCGATGCGGAAATGCTCGAGCGAATCGGAGCAGACGGTCTGCACTATACCGAACAGCGGCTGCGGGCATGCCACACCCGTCCGGTCTCCACCGATCACTGGTTTTCTGCCTCCGTGCATGATGCGGCGGGTCTGGAAATCGCGACAGAGTGCGGTGCCGACTTTGTGGCGCTTGGCCCGGTTCGGGCGACGCAATCCCACCCGGGGCGGGAACCTTTGGGATGGGAAGCGTTCAGTGCGTTGCTGAAGGCATGCGCTCTGCCGGTCTATGCGCAGGGTGGCATGGGCTTGCCGGAACTGGCGCGGGCCCGGGCGTGTGGCGCCCGGGGTATTTCGGGCATTCGACTGTTCCAGGCCGGGCATGTGCCGGGCTGAAGCGGGGCGGCAGATGCCCGTTCGTGCCAGGAGTTTTCCGGCATGAATTTTTTGCTGCTGCTCTTCGTCTTTCTCGGCCTGGTCTGCTGCCTGCTCGCGTGGTGGCTTCTCTGTGAGGGGCCGCTGCGAAAGTATGCAAGGCTCTTGTTGCCGGGTTTCGTCTTGTTGTGGGCGGGGCTTGGCTGGCAGACGCAATCACACAGCATTCTGGCCGACAATGCGGCGGTGCTACAGGATCGCCCGGTGGCGATGCCGGCCAACGGATATGTGTCCTCCGATGAGTGCAGGGCCTGTCATCCCGGCAAGTATGAAAGCTGGCACAAAACCTATCATCGTACGATGACGCAAGTGCCGGGTCCGGAGAGTGTGCGCGGGGATTTCTCCGGCCGTTCCTTTGATCTGGAAGAGGTACGATTTCGTCCCTATCAGGAGGACGGCCGGTACTTTGTCAGCGTCACCGACCTGCGGGTTCCGCCGGATCAACAGAAGACCGCGACGCATGAAATCACCCTGCTGACCGGTTCGCATAATTATCAGGTGTACTGGTACGAGACAGACCGTCCGCGGGAGCTGGGTCAGGTACCGATTGTCTATTTCATTCAGGATCAGCGCTGGATCCCGCGCCAGGCGGGTTTCATTCAGCCGCACAAGGACATTCTCGGTGACAATGAACTGGGCCGCTGGAACCAACAGTGTGTGCTCTGTCACGCGGTGAATGGTCGTGAGGTGCGTGACGCGGCCCGTCAGTTGAAACCGGTGGATACGCGGGTGAGCGAGTTCGGCATTGCCTGCGAGTCCTGCCATGGTCCTGCAGCAGAACATGTCGAGGCGTACCGCAATCCCCTGCGCCGCTATCTGGCGCACTTCGGCATCCAGCGCGCGAGTCCGCTCATCAATCCGCAGGCACTGGATGCCAACCGCGCCGTGCATCTGTGTGGCCAGTGTCACAGTGTGCAGAACATTCGGGATGACTGGTGGAAACAGGGTTCCGGATTCCGGCCCGGCCAGTTGCTGGAGCCGGACCGACAGCTGATCTGGGGAGAGCCGGAGCACTGGACTCCGAAATCCTGGCCGGTGCTGCAGGCCTATTACTGGCGTGATGGCGTGGTGCGTGTGCGTGGGCGCGAGTTTCACGATGTGCAGCGCTCCCCCTGTTTTGAGAGTGGCGGTTTCTCCTGTCTTACCTGTCACTCTCTGCATGGCACGGAGGGTGATACACGCAGCGACAAGGAGTGGGCGGACAAGTTGCTGAAGCCGGCGGCATTGGATGGCAGCGTCTGCCTGGGCTGTCATGGGGAACTTTCCGAATCCGCAGCGTTGCAGGCCCATACCCATCATGCGGCCGATTCGTCGGGCAGTGCCTGTATGAACTGCCACATGCCGAACACGAGCTTTGGCTTCCTGCGTGGCATGCGCAATCACCGGATTACGGTGCCCAATGTGTGGGACAGTCTCTCGACCGGACGGCCGGTGGCCTGTAACCAGTGCCACCTAGACCAGACGTTGGCCTGGACCAGTGCGCTTTTGCAGGAACGCTACGGTCAGGAAAAGCCAGAGCTGCCTCGCGTGCATCACCAGACCGCTGCCAGCCTGTTCTGGATCTGGGCAGGGGATGCCGGTCAGCGGGCGTTGGGTGCATGGAACCTGCGCTGGAAACCCGCGTTGGAGGTGTCCGGTTCAGACTGGGTGACGCCGCACCTGCTCCAACTGCTCCGTGATGACTATCCCGGTGTGCGCCAGGTGGCGCTGCGATCGCTGGAGCTGAACGGAACGCTGGCACCGGAGCAGGTGCCGGTTTACGCGGTGGAGAAAGCGCGCGAGCGCGCGGTTTCTGATGTGATCACCCGCTGGGAGCAAGGTCTGCAGGCAGCAACACCTACAGCTGACCGGTCGCGGCTCCTGCTTCATGCGGATGGCAGTCTGGACGCCATGGCGATTCGTCCCCTGATCGAGATGCGCGATCCTGCGCCCATGTTGTTGAGAGAGTAATCGTCTGGAGGATTCCACTTTGGAACCGATTGAGTCAGTGTTGGTGCGGCGTCATCTTGTTGCTGGATGGACCGGGCTGTTGGTGTTCCTGGTGCTTGGTCTTGCGCTGGAAACGCTGCACGGTTTCAAAATGTCCTGGTACCTCGCTGCCGATCATGAGGTGCGACGCTTCCTGTGGGTGCTGGCACATGCCCATGGAGCGCTGCTTGCCCTGCTGAACATAGTCTTCGCGCTCTCCCTTCGGCAACCGGAATGTGCTGCTGCCGCAGGCCCCGTCAGTTCCATCGGACTGCTGGCTGCCATGGTGCTGATGCCGGTGGGTTTTTTCACCGGCGGGCTGGTCATTTACAATGGCGACCCCGGGCCCGGGATCCTGCTGGCGCTGATTGGCGCTGTGCTGCTGATCGGGGGCATCAGTCAGTTTGTCTGGCGTCTGTGGAGGCGCGCGGGCCGCTGATCAATGGGGCCGCGCGGGCTGCCGGCCGAATCCGGTACACCCGGGCGAGCACCTGCGTTTTCCCGTTGCGCCGGAAGCGGGTTTCCTGCACTTTTTCGAAAGCGGGATGCGCTTCGTTGCGGATCAGCAGTCGATAGGTCAGCTCGTTGTTGAGCCGGCGCTGAACGGCGTCGGGCACTTGCAGAAAAATACTCTCCGCCCGCGCCAGAAAGACATAGCGGATTTCCGGGTATTTCTCCTGCAGTGACGAGGGCGTCTGATTCAGCATGTCCTCATTTCTGGCAAGAAATGCGAGGTTCTGCGGCGTCATGATGAGGCCGTTGGCGACGATGGGGCAGCCCGATAAATACAGTAGTTTGTGGCCGTAAGTCCAGTCTGCGAGCAGGATTCCCGGTTCGTTCTGGCACAGCGGCCGCAGCGTGCTGCCGGCTTGCACGAGTGCTGAAAAATATTGTGAAGGGGTCTGTGTTTTCAAAAGGAAACTGGCCGGATAGGCCATGGCGGCAACCACCGCTGCGAGGAAAAACTTGCGGATGACAGGCTCTTGCTTGCTGCCCTGAGACAGTCCATGGACGAGCAAGGCACTACTCATGATGATCAGAAAGCCACCCAGGTAGTGAAAGCGCATTTGTCCCAGCAGGAAGGGTAGACAGACCAGAAACAGCACTGCAAAAAACAGGTGTGTTGGTTCCTTGCTCCGGTGAGCCTGCCAACAGCAATACAGAAACGTGAGTGGGAGCAGCCAGGCGAATGCCGTGTAATTCTTGAGGATGCGTTGCGCTGGCAGGTCGAGCGGGGAGGCGGCTTCCGATATGTCTGCGACGAAGGGCATGTGCCCCAGGGTCCACTGGTAGCCATGCAGCGCTTCCCGCAGCAACGGGATACTGAGGGCGATGCCAAGCGCCAGTACACCAAGAACGCGTGCGCGTGTTCTGGGCTTCTGGAGAAGGACGGTAACGGCTGCGGCACAGAGCGCCACGTAGACGTGAAACCAAGAGTGATAATAGAACGCGAACCGCAACTGGCGGAACGCCTCGGACGGAATCGCCAGCAGCACCGAGCTGAAAAACAGCAGCGCAGCGAACAGGGTGGTGTTGCGTGGTTGTGGACGTTCGTAAAGCCAGCTCAGGAAAAGCGTAAGGAGCACTGGCAACTGCAGAATGAAAAGACCGGTGTTCACGAGCGGCGCCGCAGC
>JBFKXW010000179.1:0-6071 GCA_041637915.1 Pseudomonadales bacterium
CATCCTCCTGACCGCCGTCTGCTGGCTCGCCCTTGTCCAACTGGGCCTTGATCAGGTCCCCGATGGTCACGGGTGCAGAAGACTGTTCAGTCTCGCGGGCACTATGCTCACGGACCGCGTGCTTTTCCTCGTCCATTTCACGGGCCTTGATGGAGAGGCTGAGGGACCGGTTCTTCCGGTCGACGCCGATGATTTTCACCGACACCTCGTCACCTTCCTTCATGACGTTGCGGACGTCTTCGACGCGATCACGACTGATGTCGATCGCCTTCAGCGTACCTTCAACTTCGGTATCCAACTGAATAATAGCAGCTTTTGCGTCAACCGCCTTGACGGTTCCAGTCACGATGCTGCCCTTGTCATTGGCCGCCACGTAGGCACCGAACGGATCGCTGTCCATCTGCTTGATGCCCAGACTGATGCGCTCCCGCTCCGGGTCGATCGACAGGACCACGGTCTCGATCTCGTCACCCTTCTTGAACTGGCGTACGGCATCTTCCCCGGCTTCCTGCCAGGACAGGTCGGAGAGGTGGACCAGGCCATCGATATTGCCATCGAGGCCGATGAACACGCCAAAGTCGGTGATCGACTTGATGGCGCCCTTGATGCGATCGCCCTTGTTGTAGCGGGAGGCGAAGTCTTCCCATGGGTTGGACTGGCACTGTTTGATGCCCAGCGAGATGCGACGCCGCTCTTCGTCGATGTCGAGCACCATGACTTCGACCTCGTCACCCACCTGCACCACCTTGGAGGGGTGTACGTTCTTGTTGGTCCAGTCCATTTCGGAGACGTGTACCAGTCCTTCGACGCCCTCTTCGATCTCGGCAAAGCAACCATAATCGGTGAGATTGGTGACGCGCGCATGCAGGCGGGTGTTCTCCGGGTAACGTCGCTTGATATCGACCCAGGGATCCTCTCCCAGCTGCTTCAGGCCCAGCGAGACACGATTCCGCTCGCGATCGAAACGCAGCACCTTGACCTTCAATTCGTCGCCCACATTGACGATCTCGCTCGGATGCTTGATGCGCTTCCAAGCCATATCGGTGATGTGCAGCAGGCCATCGATGCCGCCCAAATCAACAAACGCACCGTAGTCGGTGAGGTTCTTGACCACGCCATCGACCACCACACCTTCCTGCAGCGTGGCGAGCAGCGCCTCGCGCTCCTGGGAGTTCTCTGCTTCCAGTACAGCGCGGCGGGAGACCACCACGTTGTTGCGCTTCTGGTCCAGCTTGATGACCTTGAATTCGAGTTCCTTGCCTTCCAGATGGGCGACATCGCGCACCGGACGCACGTCGACCAGCGAACCCGGCAGGAACGCCCGGATGTTCTCGATGTCGACCGTGAAACCACCCTTGACCTTGCCGCTGAGAATGCCGTTGACCACTTCAGTGGCCTCGAAGGCGCTTTCCAGACGACGCCATGCTTCAGCGCGCTTGGCCTTCTCGCGGGACAGACGCGTTTCACCGAAACCGTCTTCCACGGTATCCAGGGCCACGTCGACGGTATCGCCAACCTTGACGGTGATCTCGCCGCTTTCATCCAGGAACTGGTTGCGCGGGATGATACCCTCGGATTTCAGTCCGGCATGCACGATGACCCAGTCATCGTCCACGTCCACAACTTCACCCTGGATGATCGAACCGGGTTTCATATCAATATGATTGAGGCTGCTTTCAAACAGCTCGGCAAAACTCTCTGCCATGGAATATTCCTCTCACCAGGCAGGGGATGCCCGGTGTTATTTCTCGCACCCCAGCCGGTGGAGCCTGCTTCAAAAAACCTGCCGTTCCGGGTGCTGGACCCGTGACTGGAACCTCAGGCACGAACTCTTTTTTGCCCCAGCCTCGCTGCCGGGTTCTGCGGGCTACAACAGGGAGCGCTTGCGCGCCTCCTCAATCACCCGCTGCAGCACTTCCTCAATGGTCATGCTGCTGCTGTCGAGAATCACCGCACCGTCCGCGGGCCGCAATGGCGCAACCGGCCGGTTCATATCCCGGTCGTCCCGGGCCTGGATGTCCTCCAACAGGCGCGCGAGGCTAACATCGTGGCCCTTTTCCCGCAACTGCTCGTAGCGTCGGCGCGCACGCTCCTCGGCACTGGCGTCCAGGTAGATCTTCAGTTCGGCATCCGGAAACACCACGGTTCCCATATCCCGCCCATCCGCCACCAGTCCGGGCGGCTCACAGAACTGACGCTGCCTTCCCAGCAGTGCGTCCCGCACCTGGCTATACGCAGCCAGCAGCGAGGCGTTCGCGCCGACCTCCTCGGTGCGAATTTCAGTGGTGACGTTCTCGCCTTCCAGCATGATGTCCGGCATGGTTTCCGGGGAGGTAGGCAAAAACTGCACGTCCATGTGGCCGGCCAGTACCTCCAGCCCCTCGGAATTCTCCAGATCCACCCCATGCCGAACCGCGGCCAGTGCAAGGAGTCGATAGAGCGCCCCGCTGTCCAGCAGGTGCCAGTGCAATTCGTGTGCGACGCGCTGGGCAATGGTGCCCTTGCCGGACCCACCGGGTCCGTCAATCGCGATTACCGGTGCATTCCTTTCACTCAAGAGTCCGCTTCCTCCATGCGTACCTGCATCCCGACCCGGTTGGCAATCTCCACGAAGCCCGGGAACGAGGTCGCAACGTTAGCACAATTTCCGATTACGATCGGTCCGGAGGCACGCAGGCCGGCCACCGAGAACGCCATGGCGATACGATGATCCCCGTGACTCTCCACCCGGCCGCCGGTCAGCGCCCCACCCTGAATCCGCACACCGTCCGGCTGCGGTTCCGCCTGGATACCCAGCGCGGCCAGCCCGTCCGCCATCACCTGAATGCGATCGCTCTCCTTGACCCGCAACTCCTCCGCACCCGTCAGCACGGTTTCACCCTCGGCACAAGCCGCTGCGACAAACAGCACCGGAAACTCATCAATCGCCAGCGGCACCAGCGCCTCGGGTATCTTGATTCCCCGCAGGGGTGCATACCGCACGCCGAGGTCTGCGACGGGCTCGCCCCCCTCTTTCCGCTCATTGCGCAGACTGATGTCCGCGCCCATCAGGCGCAGAATATCGATCACACCGGTGCGCGTCGGATTGATACCCACACCGGTCAGCAGGAGGTCCGATCCGGGCTGAATACTGCCAGCGACCAGAAAAAACGCAGCGGATGAAATATCCGCAGGCACCACGATATGCTGCCCGCGCAGCGTGGCCCCACCGCGAACGGTCACGCGGTTGCCGTCCCGCACCACTTCACAGCCAAACGCTGAAAGCATGCGCTCGGAATGATCCCGGGTGGGTGCCGGCTCTGTAATCGAAGTTTCACCCTCTGCATACAAACCGGCCAGCAGCAGTGCCGACTTCACCTGTGCGCTGGCCACCGGCATGTCATAGTGGATGCCCTGCAAGGAGGCACCGCCCTGGATTCGGATCGGCGGGCAGCCATTCTCGGCCGTTCCAATCCGGGCTCCCATGCGGGACAACGGTTCCGTCACCCGACGCATGGGCCGTCGCGCCAGCGACTCGTCACCACTCATTTCGCTGTCGAACGACTGCCCGGCCAGCAGGCCAGACAACAAGCGGATCGAAGTGCCCGAGTTTCCGACGTAAATAGAGGCGCGTGGCGCCTGCAGGCCATGCAGCCCGACGCCGTGAATCCGTACGCGCCCCTGCTCCGGCCCCTCGATAACCACACCCATGTCCCGGAATGCCTGCAGGGTGGCGAGCGCGTCCTCTCCCTCCAGGAAGCCACTGACCTCGGTCATCCCCTCTGCGATGGAGCCCAGCATGATGGAGCGATGCGAAATCGACTTGTCACCGGGCACACGCAGTTCACCCTGCAGCGCCGTACCGCCCTCAGAGACAAAGGTGATCTGTGCCGGCTTGCGATTCTCGCGCTCCTCGAGCAGCTTCAGGAAGTATTCCCGCGACGACCGCGCCCGCGTGAGCACCCGCAGCACTTCCTCGCTGTCGGCACGATCGACGGCGTCCCGCAGATTCCGGAGTCTGGAGAGAAAAAGATCCAGACCGCTGAGTACCGAAACGCGGTTACTGCGGAAGATGTCGTGCCACATGATCGGGTCGCTGGACGCAATGCGCGTGAAATCGCGGAAGCCACCGGCGGCATACCGGAAGATTTCCCGGTTGTCCTTTTCCCCCGCCAGCGTATCCACCAGCGCATAGGCCAGCAGGTGCGGCAGATGGCTGGTCAAGGCCAGCACATCATCGTGATGATCGGCATCCATTTCCTGCACGTCCGCCCCCAGGGCAGTCCAGAACGCGCGCACCTGCACCAGGGCGTCCCCCGATTGCTGACCGGTGGGCGTCAGGATGACCTTGTGTCCGCGGTACAGGTCAGCCTGGGCAGCGGCCAACCCGCTCTTCTCGGAGCCTGCAATCGGATGCGCCGGCACGAAGCCGCGCAGCTGCTCCTCCGACAGTGCCTGCCGGGCCGCAGCAATGACGGATACCTTGGCGCTGCCGGCGTCCGTCAGCAGCGTACCAGGCCGCATCGTCCCGGCGATTTCCGCCAGAACGGACTCGAAGGACAGCATGGGAACCGCAAGGACCAGCAAATCCGCGGTCGCCGCGAGGTCACCGATCGTTTCGGTGACAGCATCGACCACCCCGGTTTTCAGCGCCTCTTCCCGCACGGCGGGGTTGCGGTTCCAACCGACCACCCGTTCGCAGCAGCCAACGGACTGCGCCGCCCGGCAGACGGAGCCACCGATGAGCCCCAGGCCAATAACGCCCAGCGTGCCAATCGTTCTGGTCATGCGGAGAGTACCTGTTCCAATGCCTGCAGAAAACGCGCGTTCTCGGCTTCCGTGCCCACCGTGACCCGCAAATGTCGGGGCATCCCGTAATTGGCCACAGGCCGAACAATGACACCGGCCTGCAGCAACTGCGCATACAGGGGAGCCGCCTCGCGTCCCATATCCAGGCACAGGAAATTGCCGGCCGAGGGGATGTACGACAGCCCGAGTCGCTCACAGCCGGATACCAGCTGCGCCAGCCCGTCACGGTTACAGGCAATACTTTCCTGCAGAAAGGCTTCATCGGACAGCACCGCTTCCGCCGCAGCCAGCGCCACCGCGTTGGCATTGAACGGTTGCCGCACGCGGTTCAGGGCATCTGCAATTTGCGGGTTACTCATGCCGTAGCCGACCCGCAATGCGGCCAGCCCCCACGCTTTTGAAAAAGTCCTTGTCACGACAAGATTCGGAACCTGCGCCAGGAGGTTCACACCGTTCGGATACCCCGGCGCCTCCACGTACTCACAATAGGCCTCGTCGAGCACCACGATGACGTGATCCGGGACACGCCGCAGCAGCGTCTCAAGCGCATTCTGATCCACCCAGGTGCCGGTGGGATTGTTCGGGTTGGCAATGAACATCAGGCGCGTGCGTTCGGTGACCGCATCCGCCATCGCAGGCAGGTCATGACCCCAGTCGCGGGCCGGCACGATGACGGGCGTGGCACCGGTCGCGATGGTCACCAGCGGGTAGACCGCAAACGCATGCGCGGAGAAAACGCACTCCAGGCCCGTGCCGAGATAGGCACGCCCCAGCAGTTCCAGCACATCATTGGAGCCATTGCCGACGGTAATCTGTGCGGTCTCGATGCCGAGCCGTTCGGAGAGGACTGCCTTCAGGCGATAGGCACTGCCATCCGGATAGCGGGCCAGTTCCGACCCGGCCCGTTCCATCGCCTGCAGGGCCCTGCGACTGGGCGGCAGCGGGTTCTCATTGCTGGCCAGCTTGATGATCCCGGCAATCCCCAGTTCACGCTCCAGTTCCTCTACCGGCTTGCCGGGCTGGTAGGGGCTGAGTTTTTGCACGCCGGGCTGGGCAAGCGCAAGAAAATCACAGCTCATTCAGATCACCGCGCGCGGGTAGGAGCCGAGATTTTTCAGATCCGCAGCCAGCACCTCGATTTCGGCCAGCATGCTCTGCACGTGGGGTTCACTCTGATGGCCTTCAAAATCGATGAAGAACACATACGTCCAGGTGCCGGTTGGCGATGGCCGGGTTTCCAGACGCGTCATGCTGACCCCCGCGCGCAGGAACGGCTCCAGCAG
>JBFKXW010000180.1:0-6064 GCA_041637915.1 Pseudomonadales bacterium
AACAGAACAACACCTGAATAGCCTAGAATGCAGTGCCTGAGCAGAAAACTTCAGCCGGAATGCCCCATTTGAACAGCGAGCACTTCATACCTTTTCGCAAATCAGACCTGGTCCGCATGTGCCTGCATGACCCGGGCGGCACCCCGGCCGCTGATTTCGGCCAGTTTTGTGCCCTGCTTTCCGCGATTTTCCACTTCGAGTTTCATGATCGGCTGGAGCAACTGAAGGATCTGTATGCGCCGGTGAACCCGGATCTGGATACGCGCCCGTGCCCGCTGACCGGTGCGCACCGAACGGAACCAAAGTCATTGGTGCAGGAACTGGAGGCCGTGCTGCGGGCAGCCAATTTTGTCGCGATCACCCGCGCCGACCTGGAGCGCGCGCTGCAGGAGGAGTCACTGTTCAACGTGCGGCTGGAAGTGAATTTTGATGACTTCGAGGAAGTCGTTTTTTTTCGTCGCGGCGAATCCTCCAAAACAGAGGTCATTCACAGGCTGTTCGGGCTGCAGTCCCGTGAGATCACCTTCACCAATTACGACCGGGTGCTGGTCTATGTGCGTTTCCGGGATCAGGCCCATTTTGACCGGCAGGGCCGGAAGAACCTGCTGTTCACGCCCGGTTCCACCCTGCTGAAGCTGTTCCAGAACGTCCCCAAGGCGGATCTGGAAATGCTTTTCCCGAACACCGAAGTGCGCATGAAACTGATGGACAAGATTCTCATCGGCGTGCCGGCTGCTGCCGGGAGTGTTGCCCTGCTCGTCACCAAGCTGTCCGGTACGCTGATTCTGGTCGGCGCCTTCATCGCCTTCTGGCTGGGCCTGCGTGCCGACCCGGTGACCATCGATCAGGCCGCGCTGGTGACGCTGGCCGTCGGACTGGGGACACTGGGCGGATACCTGTTCCGGCAGTTCAATAAGTTCAAGAACCGCAAGATTCAGTTCATGAAGACGCTCACCGAGAACCTGTACTTCAAGAACCTCGACAACAACGCCGGCGTCTTCCATCGGCTCATTGATGCGGCCGAAGAGGAAGAGAGCAAGGAGGCCATGCTGGCCTACCGTGCCCTGTTGTTGGCTGGCGGGCCGCTGTCCGAAGCTGAACTGGATGCCGCCGTAGAGACCTGGTTCCGTGAGCGCTGGCATTGCGAGCTGGATTTCGAGGCCGATGATGCGCTGGCCAAGCTGGTGCGACTGCAACTGGTGACCCGGGAGAACGACCGCTATCGCGCCGTTCCGCTAAAGGATGCGCTGCGTATCCTGGACGAGCGGTGGGATGACTTCTTCCAGTTCGCCGGTTGAGGTGCCTCCCTGGATCGTTGTTTTTCTGACCAGCAACCCGACCCATGCGCGCACCACTGACCGTCGCCCTGCTCTGCTCTGCCCTGTCCGCGCAGGATGCGCAGGCCAACCCGGCCTGCCGGGCTGGCGAGATGCCGATCCTGCTGAGTGGCACGGTGACCAAAGCACAGGAGAGGACCTATCTGCTGCTGCCCTTTGAGGTACATGCCGGGGTGAACCGGGTGGAGGTCGGCTATCGCTGGCAGGACAGGAGCCTGCTGCCCTCCAACCCGGTCACGCAGACGGTGTTTGATCTCGGTCTGTGGGATGAAGATGGCACCGCCGGCCCGGAGGCGTTCCGTGGCTGGTCCGGCTCGCGACTGGGGCGCCTGGACCGGGATCAGTCACCGGTGTTCGTGGAGCGCAGCCAGGCCAGCCGTGGCTACACGCCGGGGCCCGTCCGACCCGGCACCTGGCATGTGGAACTGGGCGTGGCAGCCCTGAACGAGGCCGGTGCAGACTGGCAGGTGGAGATTCGTTGCCAGGCGGCAGATTCCGGCGGCGCGCAACCGCAGCCAGATCCGGTCAACGCGGCGCACATCGCCAACCCGTCGCCCGGCTGGTACCACGCCGACTTCCACATGCACGCCTTTCACTCGCACGCCGAAGGGCCGGATGGCGAGGACCTGGTCGCACAGGCGCGGGCTGCCGAACTGGATGTACTGTTCGTCACCGAGTATGTCACTGGCCAGCACTGGCGCGAACTGGGCGCGGTACAACGGGCACACCCCGACCTTCTGATCTATCCGGGACGCGAAGTAATCACTTACTTCGGACATGTCAACAGCTTTGGGGAAACCCCCAACATGCTGGAATACCGGCATGGTCATGACGGGATTTCCATCGCCGACATCCAGGCCGGCACCATCGCTGATGGCGCCCTCTTCGGCATCAACCATCCGACGATCTTCCCGGGACCGGTGTTTTCCAATTTTTGCCGAGGCTGCGAATTCACGCTGGATGACGAGATCGACTGGTGTCAGGTGCACACCGTGGAAGTGGTCACCGGCCCGACCCGGGCCAGGTCCGATGATGTAGGCGCACCGGGCCTCGGCGGTAGCGCTCAAAACCCGTTCCTGCAGACCGCCATCGACTACTGGGAGCAGAAGCTGCTGGCCGGTTACCGCATCACGGCGGTCAGTGCATCGGACTTCAAGGGCGCCGATGATCATGACCGCGCCCGGGTCGGCTATGGCTCCTCGGCCACTGCCATCCATGCCACGAACCTCAGTCGGGAGGCGATGCGGGAGGCCATCTTGGCCGGGCGCGCTTACGTGCGGGCGCGGGGTGTACTGGACTCCCCCGAACTGGAACTGGCGGTCCGCGCGGCAGATGGGGAGAAGCCCGCCACCTTTGGCGACAGCCTGCCCGTCGAGCAAGCCAACCTGACCGTCACCGTTCGTGACGGCGCCGGTCAAACCCTGCGCCTGATCCAGAATGGCCAGGAGGTGCTGGTGCTGCCCATCGCTGAGGCTGAGCAAAGCTGGACCGTGCCGATCCTGCGGAATCCCGCCACCGAGGGGCCGCTCGGCACCTTCTGGCGGGTGGAGACGTATGACGCTGAAACCATCACCACCATCGGCAATCCGGTCTACCTGACCGGCGCCGAACCGCTGGCGCAGCAGCCAACGCCCTGCGCATCTGTCGATTGACCATGCTATAGTCGGGTCCGCCCTGCATTCTGGTCCTGGCAGGCGTCCCCGGTTGCTGCGCATCCTGCGCGTTCCTGGTTCATGAAAACCCCTTAATTACAGGCAGCTACGAGGACCACGCGGTGAGCACCCGAATGCTTCCGTGCGGGCAGCCCGAGGACATTTCTATGCCTTTTGCTTCGCTGGGCCTCGCGCCCGAACTCTGTGCGGCCGTGGATCGCCAGGGATACACCCAGCCCACCCCGGTGCAGGAACAGGTCATTCCGATCATTCTGGAAGGGCGAGATGTGCGTGCCGCCGCCCAAACCGGCACCGGCAAGACCGCGGCGTTCACGCTGCCCCTGTTGCAACGACTGCTCAATGATCCGCCGAAGGAAAAAGGCCAGAAGCGCCTGCCGCGGGTGCTGGTCCTGGTGCCCACGCGGGAATTGGCGCAGCAGGTGCAGGAAAGCGTCGAGATCTACCGTGGGGACAGCTCCCTGCGCAGCGCCGCCGTCTACGGGGGCGTTTCCATCAACCCGCAGATCGACGCCCTGAAGAAAGGCGCAGACGTGGTGATTGCCACGCCCGGCCGTCTGCTGGATCACTACGAACAGAAAACCATCGACTTCGGCGCCGTCGGCGCCTTGGTGCTGGACGAAGCCGACCGCATGCTGGATATGGGCTTTATCCGGGACATTCGCCGCATCCTTAGCCTGCTGCCCAAGGAGCGTCAGAACCTGCTGTTCTCCGCCACCTTCTCCCCGCAGATTCTGGGGCTCGCGCACGGACTGCTCAAAGACCCGGCGGTCATCGAGATCGAGCCGCAGCGCCCCGCCGCTGAAACCGTTGAACATGTCGTGCACGCTGTGCCTGGCACCAAAAAGAAAGACCTGCTTTCCTGGCTGGTTGGCGACGGCAACTGGGAGCAGGTGCTGGTCTTCACCCGCACCAAGCACGGCGCGGACCGCCTGGCGCGCCAGTTGAAGGAAGATGGCCTGAACACGGATGCCATCCACGGCAACCGCACCCAGGGTGCGCGCAGCAAAGCGCTGGACGAATTCAAGGCAGGCAAGATTCGCGTACTGGTGGCCACCGATGTCGCCGCCCGGGGCATAGATATTGATCAGCTGCCCTACGTGGTCAACTTCGAACTGCCCAATGTGCCGGAAGACTACGTACACCGCATCGGGCGCACCGGTCGGGCCGGGCGCGGTGGACAAGCTGTGTCCCTCGTCTCACCCACGGAGGCGATTCAGCTGCGTGCGATTGAACGCCTGATCAATCAGAAAATTCCGCGTGTGGAGGTCGAGGGTTATACGATCCAACTTGCCATGGACAAACCAAATTACCGGCCGCCCGTGCGCAGCTTCAGCCCGCGTCGCGGTGGCCGACGCAGGTAACTCGCAGCGCGAAAAAAAGGGCGGCCCGAGGGCCGCCCTTTTTCGTTCAAAGCCCGTGTTTATTGCACACTGGCGCCTGCTTCTGCAGATACGTCGGCAGACACGCCCGTGTTGAGGGCCTTGTCAGCAGCCGTCGCCGCCTTGTTCAGGCCGGTGTTCAGACCCGCTTCCGCCTTGCCGCGCAACTGCGCGCCGGCATCCTGTCCCACGGCCTTGGCCTGCGCACCCTTTTCCTGGGCTTTTTCATGCGCTGCTGCCGCCTTGGCCTGACCTGCCGCCTTCGCGTCTACAGCCTTCTGGCCCGCCGCCTCAGATTTGGCCTGACCCGCTGCCTTTGCATCTGCTGCCTTTTGGGCCGCCGCTTCAGAGGAGCCCTTCACATCGGCCTTGGCGTTGGCTTTTGCCTCAGCTTTCACTTCCGCGTTCGCGTTGGCGTCGGCCTTGGCCTCGCCCCCACCAAACAGATTACCGACAGCGTTGACGGCCCGGGTCACGATCCCGGTCTCCGCGCTGGCTTCAGCGTTCACGCTGGCTTCGGCGCCGGCGCTGGTGTCTGCCAGGGCAGATGTGGAAATAAGCGCTGCTGCGAGCAGGGTCATGGTTGCGTTTTTCACTATGTCACCTCATTGGTGTCGATGATTTTGGAGTGCAGAGGGTAACGGGACTTTCCCGCTTATGCAATTTCACCAATTCAGGAACCATTCAGGTAGAATGTGGTCGGCATAGCGGCAGGTCATCAGATTGGCCGCGCGAGATTTGCGTCTGCAGACGCTTCACCTACAGTCCGAACACCCCGAAATTCAGGAGTTTCAACGATGATCCCCCACAGCATTCAAGTTCCATTGCTGCGTGTCTACATGCTGATTTTTAAGCTGATTACCTGGATGCTTCCCTTTAAGAATCCCCTCATGTTCGTGGGCGCGGGCTCTTCACGCCAGATGGCAGCGACCATGGCGCATACCGGCATCGGCAAGGTATTTCTGGTCACCGACAGTATGTTGCTGAAGCTCGGCGTCGTTGACGGCATTCTCGAGGAGTTCAAGAAACAGGATGTGGAAGTGGTGGTCTATGACGGCATTAAGCCGGACCCGACCATCCAGCAAATTGAAGATGGCCTCACCATGCTGCAGCAGAGCCAGTGTGATGCAATCCTCGCGGTCGGCGGCGGCTCCTCCATCGACGCGGCCAAGATCATCGCGGCACGCGCCACCAGCAGCAAGGAAATCCGCAGCATGACCGGTATCTCGCACACGATGCTTTCACTCTTCTTCGGCAAGGACCCGTTCCCGCTGTACGCAGTGCCGACAACTGCTGGCACCGGCTCTGAAGTCACCGTTGCGGCGGTGGTGTCCGACCCGGAGCAGAAGCGCAAGCTGCCCATCATGAATCTGGCGCTGGTCCCGAAAATGGCGGCGCTCGATGGAGAACTGGCCAAGGGGTTGCCGGCGCCGATCACCGCCGCTACTGGCATGGATGCGCTGACCCACGCGGTGGAGGCGTACATTTCCCGCAACCAACTCCAGCGCACGGACGAGATGGCCATCGCCGCCACGCGACTGATTATGAAGTACCTGGAGCGCGCGGTAGAAAATGGTGAGAAGGACGTCGAAGCGCGTCAGGGGATGGCACTGGCAGCGTTCTACGCGGGCATCGCGTTCACGCAGGCCGGCGTCGGCTACGTCCACGCGATCGC
>JBFKXW010000181.1:0-6035 GCA_041637915.1 Pseudomonadales bacterium
ACCCGCTCCAGCCAGCCCAGGGGCGTGAGCATCGACAGCAGCACATGCAGTTCCGCGTGCTCCGGGACCCGCGACTGGACGAACAGGGTCGCTGACCCCGGATTCACGCCGGCCGCCAGCCAGTCCACCACCATGTCCCAGACATGGGTCTCGATATCCTGCGGCTGCTCGTAATGCGTGGTCAGCGCGTGCCAGTCCGCCACGAAGAAGAAGCAGTCATATTCATGCTGCAGCCGGATCCAGTTGGTCAGGACACCATGATAGTGGCCAAGATGCAGCCGCCCGGTGGGGCGCATGCCGGATAAAACGCGAGATTCCGGGTCCACGGAAGCCAAGGAACACTCCAATGCCTGCTGGAAAGGGGCGGATTATAGGGCATCGGGATTCCCCGTGCGCCGCTTCACTCGAAGGCAGACACATCGCCCATGCCAACCCGAACCACCTCCGGGATACCCTGCTGGAGGTCAATCACCGAGGTCAGTTCGAGTTTGCCGGCACCGCCGTCAATCACCAGGTCCAGCGCGTGTCCAACCCGCTCGCGGATGTCATGGGGGTCGCTCAGGGGCAGGTCCTCCCCGGGCAGCAGCAGGGTCGTACTCAGCAGCGGCCCGCCCACGGCCTCCAGCAGGGCCTGTGTGGTGGCGTGATCGGGCACCCGCAACCCGATCGTGCGACGCTTCGGGTGGTGCAGCCGACGGGGCACCTCACCGGTGGCCTGCAGCAGAAAGGTGTACGGACCCGGCGTAAAGTTTTTCAGGAGCCGGAAAGCCGCCGTATCCACCCGCGCGTAGACGGCGAGTTCGGAGAGGTTTCTGCAGACGAGCGTCATGTTGTGGGATGGCACCAGTTGCCGGATCCTGCGGACACGCTCCAGCGCCTCACGCTCTCCCGGCAGGCAGCCGAGGGCATAGGTGGAGTCCGTGGGATAGGCAATCACACCCCCCCGATGAAGAATCTCCGCCGCGCCCTGAATCAGCCGCCGCTGCGGGTTCTCCGGGTGGATTTCAAAGTACTGGCTCATCCGCGGGACTCCCACCCCTGATCACGCCCCGCCTTTCCGGTACCATGGGCACCGGTTTTCAGGCATTCCAGGGCATTCATGAAACTACTGATGGATTTCTTTCCGGTGGTGCTGTTCTTCGCCGTGTACAAGTATACCGGCGACATTGTCATTGCCACTGCCGTACTGATCCCGGTGACCATCGCGCAGGTCGGCTGGACCTGGCTGCGACATCGACGTGTGGAAAACATGCATCTCGTCACCCTGGTCCTGGTTGTCCTGCTCGGTGGTGCCACCATTCTGTTCCAGGACGCCACCTTCATCCAGTGGAAACCGACGATCGTCAACTGGTTGTTCGCACTGGCCTTCCTGGGCAGTGAGTACATTGGCGAGCGTAACCTTGTCCAGCGCATGCTGGAAGCCAATCTGCAGTTGGAGCGCCCGGTCTGGACCCGCCTGAACTTTGCGTGGATCACCTTTTTCACCTTCGTCGGCGCGCTGAACCTGGTGGTCGCCTTCAACTTCGATGAGAACACCTGGGTCAATTTCAAGCTGTTCGGTTTGCTGGGGCTGACCCTGCTGTTTGTGGTGGTTCAGGGTCTCTGGCTGGCGCGCCATCTACCGGATGACGAGCCCACCGATCGCGAGGAGCACACCCCGCCCAACGGGAACGCGCCGACGCCCACCCCACCCGGAGAAACACGCTAAGGAATCCCTATGTGGTACGCCATTCTGAGTGAAGATGTCGAGAACAGCCTGCCGCTGCGAAAGAGCGCCCGCCCCGACCACATCTCACGACTGGAGCAACTCAGAAGGGAAGGCCGCCTGCTGGTCGCCGGCCCACATCCCGGCATCGACAGCGAGGACCCGGGAGACGCCGGATTTACCGGCAGTCTGGTGATCGCCGAATTCGAGTCTCTGGACGCAGCCCGTGTCTGGGCCGATGCAGACCCTTACGTGACCGCCGGCGTGTACGCCCGGGTGACCGTCAAACCATTCAAGCGCGTGCTGCCCTGATGAAAACCGGAATTTGCTTTTCCCGGGACGGGATTTACCATAGCGCCCTTTCATGACAAGCAGGTTTCCCTTCGTGAGACTCCTCTGCCTGACCTTTGCCCTGCTGCTGGCACTGCCACTCGCCCTGCCCGTTGAAGCTGCATCCCGCATGTGGGTGCGGGACTGGCTGCACGTTCCGCTGCGCAGTGGCCCCAGTCCGCGCCATCGAATCGTGCACAAGGGCCTGCGAACCGGCACCCAGGTGACCGTGGTGCAACAGGATGCCGGCAATGATTACACGCTGGTGCGCACCGAGGGTGGCACTGAGGGGTACATCCCCTCCCAGTACCTGGTCAGCCAGCCGACCGCGGAGATCGAGTTGGAGCGGGCACGCGCCCTGATCAACAAGATGCGGGAGAACCAGAACCCAATGCAGTCCCAACTAACGGCGCTCGAGAATGACAACAATGCTCTGCGCGCACAGAACCAGACGCTCATGCAGGCACGGGACGCCGCGATGGCCGAACTCGAGCGGATCAAGAAGCTGTCTGCGAATACGGTGGCCATCGACCGTCGCAACCAGGAATTGCTGGAGCAAAACCGCACCCTGCGCAACCAGATTGACGAGCTCAATGCCGAGAATGGCAGGCTCAAGGATGAATCCGGCCAGGAATGGTTCAAGCTGGGTGCCGGCGCGATCATCCTGGGCATGATCATGGGGCTTCTGCTGCCGGCTTTCCGGCCCCGTCGCAAGCAGCAGTCCGGCTGGGTCTGACCGCGCCGCAGGACTGGCCGGATACAGCCGGCTGTCCTATGCTTTGCGGAGTTTCTGAAGACGGATCTTCGCCCTGCGAGGTGCATTGCACATGCCGATCACCACGTTTACCAGTGATCAAGAAAACGAAATCACCATCAACATCAGCGGACGCTTTGATTTTCGCCTGGTGCAGGAATTCCGTGACGCCTATTCCGGCATCACCAACCCTGACGCACGCGTAGTGATCGACATGCATGATGCCGAGTACATGGACAGCTCGGCACTCGGGATGCTGCTCAACATGCAAAAAAAACTGGGCATGGATCGCTCCCGAATCCGCATCATCAACTGCCGCCCGCACATCAAGAAAGTGTTCACCATATCGAGGTTCGACAAGAAATTCACGATCGAGTGAACGGTCGACCATGAAACTTCTGGTTGGGACAGCGAACGAACTCCAGTTCCGATATTACCAGGACCTGCTCCGGGGTTCCGCATTCGAGTTTCTCCTCGCGCAATCGGGCCCGGAAGTGCTGCGCCTCGCCGAATTCGAGCAACCGGACGTTTTCCTGCTGGACCGCGAACTCCCGCAGATGGACGGCTTTGAAACGGCGCTGAGGCTGCGAACACAGGCTGGCGCCGTATTTACCCCCATTCTCTTTGTCAGCCGTGACTCCGACCAGGACGACCTGGCCCGACTGTACCTTGCGGGCGCCAGCGATGTAGTCATGAAGCCCATCGATGCCAACCTGTTCGCAGCCAAGGTCGCCGCACAGCGCCGTACCCGCCAGCAGAACGAGGAAATCCAGCGGGATCGCGATGAACTGAAGCTGGCGCGTCGTTTGCGCGAAAAGGAGGGGGCACTGGCTTCTCGCATCCTGGCGCGTGCTAGCGGAGATGCCCTGCCGACAGCCGCCCGCCTGCAGCAGTTTTTCCAGCCGATGACCGACTTCAGCGGCGACCTCATGCTCGGCGCCATGAGCCCACGCGACAGCCTGTATCTGCTGATCGGTGACGCGACCGGGCACGGTCTGTCTGCGGCCATCTCTGCCATGCCGGTGGCCCGGATCTTCTATGCCATGGCCCGCAAGGGGCTGAACATCGGCGACATCGCACAGGAACTGAATCGGGATTTGCTCGGCCTCCTGCCGGATGACATGTTCGTGGCGGCCACCCTGGTGGAAATCAACCAACAGGGCACGCGCATGACGGTCTGGGGCGGCGGAATGCCGGATATCTGGAAGTTTTCACCGGATGGCACCCATACGGCCTACTCCTCCCAGCACATGCCCCTCGGCACTGAGGACGATGAGGAATTCGAACGCGACATTCTGATCGTGCCCATCGAGGAGGGAGACCGGATTTACTTCCAGACCGACGGCATCATCGAAGCCTTCTCACCGGCCGGCGAACTGTTCGGCGAAGAGCGACTGCAGACTTTACTGCAATCACTGCAGGATGAGCCGGAAGCCGAGGCCCGCTTTGCCAGGATCCGCACAGAGGTGGCATCGCACCTGGGCAACGGACCGCAGGAGGATGACATCACCCTGCTGGAACTGACCGCCGGGCCGCTGGAGGTCGCTGATACCCAGACTACCGTATCGCAGGCAGTGGCCATGGTTCCCTGGAGCTTCGACGTCCGCATGGATGCCGAAGCGATGCAGCGCACGGATCCGGTGCTGCAGTTGATCGAAATGATGGGCGAAAGCCCAGGGCTATCTGGCCACAAGGACATTTTGTTCACCATCCTGTCCGAGATGTACACCAATGCGCTGGATCATGGCGTGCTTGGCCTGGACTCCCGACTGAAGCATGAGGAGGAAGGCTTCGTGGAGTACTACATGGAGAAAGAAGCCCGTCTGGCCGCCCTGACCGATGGCGAGGTGCACATCCATTGCGCCTTCCAGCCCCGCGGTGAAAGTGGTCAGCTCCTGCTGCGCATCCAGGACTCCGGTGCGGGCTTCGCATTCGAGCAGGTTCTGCACAGGGATGCCGACGACGAGCAGGCACACGGCCGCGGGCTGGCCCTGATCCGGACCCTCTGTGAACACATGAAATACAGTGAAGGCGGCCGCTGTCTGGAAGTGATCTATCCGATGGTTTTCTCGTAATATGCTGGTTTGTCACTGACTGGGTTGAAGCCTTCCATGCGCACCACATTTTCCTGCCGGCCGCTCCGTTTCCTCACACTGATGACCTGCCTGCTTTTCCCCTGGACGGCCGGGGCAGCAGAACCACAGAAACAGACCACATCCAATGGAGTGCAGGTGGTGATGTCCACCAATCAGGGTGACATCACCCTGGAGCTTTTTCCCGATCTCGCCCCGATCACGGTCAAGAATTTCCTCGACTATGCGGACAGCGGTTTTTACAACGGGCTGATATTCCACCGTGTCATCCCCGACTTCATGATTCAGGGCGGCGGCTTTGAACCGGACCTAAAACGTCGGGAAACCCGCGCGCCGATCCGCAACGAGGCGAGTAATGGGCTGCTGAATGGGCGTGGATCCATCGCCATGGCGCGCACCAGCGATATCAACAGTGCCACGGCCCAGTTTTTCATTAACCTCAAGCACAACACCTTCCTCAACCATGGCGCACGGGATTTCGGCTACGCGGTGTTCGGCCGGGTGGTGGACGGGATGGACATCGTGGATCAGATTGCGGTCGTGCCGACCCGACGCGTGGGCCCGCACGCAAACCTGCCGGCCAAACCGGTCGTGATCCGTTCCGTGCAACGCACTGACCCCGCCCCGGCCCAGTGAGCAGATCCGGAGCACAATCGTCATGATGTCCAGAGCGGCTCTGAATCTTCGCGTTCTCTACATCGAGGACGATGAGGACGACGCCGGTATGATCCTGGAGATGATGTACGAGGTGCTCCTGCGTGATGCCGTCCGGAGGGTGTCCAGCCTCGGGGACGGCCTACGGATTCTGCAGGATGGAGAATTCCCTCCCGAAATCATCCTCACCGACCTCAACCTCGGTGACACGGGCTACCCGGACGTGCTGAAGCAGCTGCGCAACGCAGCACCGGATGTGCCACTGATCGTGATCAGCGGCATGCAGGATGATGACATCGTCAGGCTGGCCAACGAGGAGAACGCACAGGACTTCATCCAGAAGCGCTGGCTGATGGAGAATGCTGATCCTCTTGCGCTGCTGCTGCGTATCACCAACGCAATTGAGCGTTTCGAACACTTCCGCAACCTGATGCAGGTCCTGAATTTCAGTCCGTCCGGCATGGTGGTTCTCAATAGCCGTGGCTGCGTGCGCTTCAGT
>JBFKXW010000182.1:0-6022 GCA_041637915.1 Pseudomonadales bacterium
ACAATAAACTGATTCTGCTGCAGTCCCTGTGCAGCCTCTTCCACCAGTTGCTGCGCCTCTTCGGCCTTCCTGGCAGCCTCCTCGGCCCGCTGGGCCGCCTCCTCCGCCTTGCGGATCATGTCCTGAATGCGCGGATCGTCCACGCCGGGGGCACCCAGGCCGCCGACACCCCGTCCCACGCCGTCCAGATCAACCGCCCCGGCAGACAAGGCAAGCAGCCAGCCGAAGCCGACCCCCAAAATTCTTTCACGATGCAACATGAGCGTCCTCCTCATCACGCACACGTACCGGGGTTCCGACAACGCGCGCCCCGTTCAAGTTCCAGTTTCCTTGCCTATTCCGGCCCCTCAGACCAATGCCGCAGTTTCCGCTGCAGGATTCTCATACTCACCGGTTTGCTCATGTGATCATCCATAGCCGCACCCAGGCTTTTCCCACGCGCTTCCGCCATCCAGTGGGCGAACACAGCGCAAAGAGGTCTTTCCCGGATGAGCGGTCAGGGTTGTGGCAATCCACTGACGGCGTCGCGGCCATCAGGCTGAGGAAGCCTGCTTCGACCGGGGCATGCGCCAGTCAGTGCTTCGAGGGTCGGGGCGCATCCACCCAACGGGGCAGCTCTTCGCGCAACTTTTCCGCAATGCCCGTGGCGAACGTTTCAAACGCATTGGACAGAGCCGCGACGTCCCGGATCGGGGTTCTGAACAACACCGTGGCGATGCCCAGCATTCTGCTGTTTTCATCCAGAATCGGCTTGCCGGCATACCCGGCCGCCCGCAACTCACGCAGGGCCTGATCATCAGGGTACAGATCCGCCACGTTGTCCGGAATGACGCAGGCATTGTCGCTCAGGACATCAGCGCACGGAGTCCCCTCCAGTTCGTACACGATTTTGGGGCGCAGCACGCGGTTTTCGCAAAACCCGAGGGTCTCCACCGCATGCCCGTCATCGACGATGCGTCCAATCATGGCAATGTCCGCACCGACGGCTTTGGCGAGACCAATGGTGGCTTCCTCAAACCATTCCGCATCAACCTCTGCGGGCAGCGAAGCCAGCAACTGCCGGATCGCCCGATTGAAGACGTCGGCAGTACTGCTGGACGAAACAACCATCTGTACGAGCGCCCCCGAATTTTCTGAATGCCTCATATTGACACCGCCTGCCAGATCCGTCCAACCGACCCGCTACAAGCCCGGCAGAAACGATGTACCCTGTGCATGTTATGAAGATATTGTTCCGAAAATGGGTCGGCGTGGTGTGCGCCAGCCTCGCCATGCTGGCCCTTGCACTCTACCTCCAGATGAATGGCAGCAGCGTGGTCCGGGCCACGCCGGGCCCATCCGTGCCGGTACAACCAGTGACCAGTGATGTGGCATTTCATCATGAGGTGCTCGCACGCGGGCTGGAACACCCCTGGGCGATGGCCATGCTCCCGGACCGGCGCATCCTGGTCACGGAGCGCCCCGGCCGGCTGCGTCTCGTCACCCGGGAGGGGCTGCATCCCGATCCGATCGCTGGTCTGCCCGACATCGCCGCCATTGGTCAAGGCGGACTGCTGGACGTGACCCTGCACCCTGATTACCAGCGTAACGGCTGGATCTACCTGACCTACTCGGCCGGCAGCCGCCTGGGCGCCGGCACCCACCTTGCGCGTGCCCGCCTCCAGGGGCACCAACTGAAAGACGTTCAGGTGCTGTTCCGACAAGACCCGCTCACCATGGGCGGGCGGCATTTCGGCTCGCGCATCGTGTTTGATCGCGCCGGTTTCATCTATTTCACCATTGGTGACCGTGGGGATCAGGATCGGGCACAACAACTGGATGATCATGCAGGCGCACTGATCCGGCTCAGCGCGGACGGTCGCATCCCGGACGACAACCCTTTCGTCGGGCAACCAGGCGCGCGGCCCGAGATCTTCAGTTATGGCCATCGCAATCCGCAGGGCATGACACGCCACCCGGTGAGCGGGGAAATCTGGTTGCACGAACACGGGCCGCAGGGTGGTGACGAAGTGAACCGGATTCGCAAAGCGCGCAACTATGGCTGGCCGGTCATCACCTATGGCGTCAACTACGGAACCGGCACGCGCATCGGTGAAGGTACCCACAAGCCCGGTATGGAGCAGCCGGTCCACTACTGGGTGCCTTCCATCGCGCCCTCCGGCATGGCCTTCTACCGGGGCAACCGCTTTCCGGACTGGGACGGCGACCTGCTGGTCGGGTCCCTGAAATTCCAACTGCTGGCCCGGCTGGAAATGGAAGATGGCCGGATCGTCTCCGAGACCCGCTATCTCACCCGGCGTTTCGGCCGCATCCGGGATGTACGAACCGACGCTGAAGGTGCCGTGTATCTGTTGACCGATGCGGATGAAGGGCAACTGATCCGGCTGACAGGATTGGCAAACTAACCTCCCAAAAGGCCATTTCCGCCCCCCGAATCGAGCATTTGACTCCATATTCCAACCAGAATTGAGAACCCGTTCACACCGGATTCATCTGGTTCCGGGTACCTTGTGCCCCATCTGGAAGAAGGCGGCCAGGCCGCCGGGGAAGAGCATGAAATCACACGGATCTTTTGTGCGCTGGTCCATTGCCTGCCTGGCAACGGCAGGGCTTGTGGTTGTCGGTACGACAAACTGGAGCAACCAGGTGGCATCCGAGCAGGAGGCGCAACTGCGCACCGAAGCCCTGCAACTGGCGAATCGTGCACTCTCTCACGCGGAGCAAACACTGGATGCTTCGTTCACGGTCCTGGATGCAGCCCGAACCGACACGGACCTGCTGGATGCTGCCCATGCCTTTGAGCGCAGTGGTGATTACCGCGCACAACTGCGTATGCAGGACCTCCTGCGCCAACTCACCGCGACACTGCAGGACGAAGGCACCGCAGATGTGCTCGATCAAACCGGGCTCGTGATCGCCAGTTCCGCCAACGCACGGATCGGCAGTCAGGTGCCTGCTTTCGAATGGAAAACACGACTAGCGGACGAAACCGGGGGGGTGCTCGGCATCACCGACAGCCGCATTCACATTCAAACACCGCTGCTGCGCAACCAAACCGCAATCGGCACGTTGCACCATGCCTTCGAGTCTGCCCGGTTCCATGCCTCGCTGGAAACGGCTCTGCAGGCCTTCGGCCCTCCGGATGCGGTGCGCGTTCGCCTGTTGCTGGATGCAGCCAGCGGCCAACACCGCTTGACCCGTATCCGACGCGGCACGTCAATGACCTGGCTGGATGGATTCGTGCCCGCGGAGGCAGTTTCTGAACGCTTCCCGCTCAGTGTCGCGGTCCAGTTGCCGAAACTGTCCGCCGTGCAGGCCGGTGCCGATGTGCGCAGCACCGGGCAACTCGTCAGTATCGCATTGGTCGCCACCGCCGTGCTATTCATGATCCTGCATGCACTGATGCCCTACTTTCAGGGGATGCAGTTGCTTCGCCATGTCAGACCGCGCTCCTCGGATGAGCCGGTCGTCGTCCCGGACACGCCGGCCACCGGCGAACGTCACACCACATCCGAACGGATGGCCTACGACATCCTCGCCACGCACCATGTGCTCGAGGAGGTGCTGAAGGAACATACCGCTGAGCTGGAAAAGCTCTATCGCGTACTGAATCAGGAACATCGCAAGCGGGATGCAGCAGAGGCAGCGTTGAAAGCGGCCGAGGAGCGTTTCCACGAAGCAGTGGAAGGATGCATGGAGGGAGTCTGGGAGTGGAGCGCAGTCGAGGGCTTGCGCACCTGGATCTCGGAGACTTTTCTGGTGGCGCTCGGTTTGCGCAGAAGCGAGTTCGGGGGCAGCTTTCAGGATTTCCTCGCTGCCATGCATGAAGACGATCGCAACCCCTGTTTCGCTGCATTTCAGCAGCAGGTGCGTTATGGCAGTCACTTCGAGGTCGAGTACAGACTCCGCAATCGGAAGGGAGAATGGCACTGGTTTCTGTCCCGCGGCCAGCTGATCCGAAAGGACGGGCAGGTGCAGCGGGTGATGGGCTCCATCCAGGACATACAGTCACGCAAGCGTGCGGAACTGGAGGTGGAGCATCTGGTTCGGGAACTGGAGGATCGCGCACACCGGGATGGACTGACCGGTCTGCACAACCGGGCCAGCTTTCTGGAGATTGCCCAGAAGGAAATCAAAAGAACCGACCGCTCCACGCAACCACTCAGCCTGATGATGCTGGACCTGGACCACTTCAAGCGTGTGAACGACGAATACGGGCATGCGGTGGGCGATCAGGTGCTGCGCGAACTTGCCGAAGCCCTGGGTGAAGAACTGCGCGACAGTGATACCTGTGCCCGATTCGGTGGCGAGGAGTTTGTGGTGCTCTTACCGGAAACCTCCAACCTGCACGCGTGCCGGCTGGCCGAGCGGTTGCGGAGCCATGTGGCGGAGCGGAAAGCCGGTCTGGATGGTGGCCGCAATGTGCCGTTTACGTGCAGCATCGGCGTAACCCGCCTGCAGCCCGGAGAGACGCTGGAAGCGCTGATGTCCCGCGCGGACCAGCTGATGTATCAGGCCAAGCGCGCCGGCCGCAATCAGATTTGCTCTGACTGCGAGGGCTGGCAGGCACTCAGCCGGAGCGTTGTGTAAAACGCCAGGCGCGGTGAATGTCGCTGCGGCGCGAAAAGTCGGGGTCCAGCGTATCCTTCGTGATGTCCTCCACGTGATAGCGCGCTGAAAGCGATTCATCCAGGGAAAATCTGCGGTAATTGTTGGAAAAGTACAGCGTGCCCCCGGGATTCAGCCGCGCCATGGCAAGCTCCAGCAGCGCGGCGTGGTCCCGCTGCACGTCAAAGACACCCTGCATGCGTTTGGAATTTGAGAACGTCGGCGGATCCAGCAGGATGAGGTCGTAGTGCGCCTCGCAGGCACGCAGCCAGTCGGCCACGTCGGCCCGATGCAGTCGGTGCAGGTCGGTGGAAAAACCATTCAGGTGCAGATTCCGACCGGCCCAGTCCAGGTAGGTACGTGACAGGTCCACGCTGTCGGATGTCCTCGCACCACCCTGCGCCGCATGCACAGTGGCGACGGCGGTGTAGCAGAAAAGGTTCAGAAACCGTCGGCCCCGGGCTTCCTGTCGAATGCGCAGACGCAGCGGGCGATGGTCCAGGAAAAGCCCGGTGTCGAGGTAATCACGCAGGTTGACGAGCACGCGGGCATCGCCCTCCCGCACCTCGAAAAACTCACCCGCCTCCGCCTGCCGCCCGTACTGCGCAGAACCGCTCTGCCGTTCCCGTCGCTTCAGAAACACATGCTCCGCCGGCACACCCAGGGTAACGGGAATGGCACCTAATACCTCGTTGAGTCGCTCACGCGCCCTGGCCGCATCGATGGACTTCGGGGGTGCATATTCCTGCACGTGCACGCGCTCACCGTACAGGTCGACCGCAACCGCGTATTCCGGCATGTCCGCGTCGTAGAGCCGATAACATTCCACCTCCTGATCACGCAGCCATCGGCGCAGGTTCCTGCGGTTCTTGTTCAGCCGGTTGGCAAACATCTCGGCACCGCTGGTCAGGGGCGCCGGCTCTGCGACCCGGGGCGACGCCCCCTCACCCTTCAGCTGCCCGCCGACGTAGAAAGCCGGCTGCACATCGAACAGCAGCAGCTTGCAGGCCAGCGCGCCATTCCAGAAGGCGTACTGTTTGCGTGCGCGCAGTCCCATCCGCTTGCCCAGTTCCGGCGCCCCGGTAAACACGGCGGCCTGCCAGCCCTCGCATGCAGCCCGCAGCCGGTCTCCCAGATGCTGATACAACTGCGGCAACTGCGCTTCCTGGCCCAAGCGCTGACCATAGGGCGGATTACAGATGACCAGCCCCGGCTGGCCACGATCAGGACTGGGAGAAAAGTCTGCAAGTTCTCCCTGATACACCTTGATCCAGCCCGCCAGGCCGGCGCGTTCGATATTGTTCCGCGCGGGCTGCACCAGGCGCGGGTCCGCCTCGTAGCCTCGAATCCAACTGGAGTCGCTGGCCAGCCCGGCCGCAGCCCGTTGCGCTGCTTCCTCGTGGATGCGCCGCCA
>JBFKXW010000183.1:0-5928 GCA_041637915.1 Pseudomonadales bacterium
AGCGCGCACTGGTATCCGTGGAGGGCAACCACACGGCACTGCAAAGCCGCGAGCAGACCCGGCAACGGTCCCGGCAAGAGGTTCTCAATCACTTCAGCACCTCACTCCACATGATCGCCGATCATACCCGGAACCGATTGGAGCAACTGCAGAACAACTGCATGCAAGCCGACGTCCACCCGTTGACCGGACTTCCGGGCCCACATGCATTGCAGATTCGTCTGGACAGAGAATGCCTGAATGCACTGAGCAGCGGCTCACCTCTGGCGTTACTTGCGGTGAAACTGGATCATTGCGATGAGCCTGACCGCGATTCTGGGGAAAATGCTGAGGCATCCAGGATATGCTGGTTTGCAGATGCGGTGAAATCTGGTCTGCGCCAAAGTGACTTTGCTGCACATCAGGACGGCGAGTGCCTCCTGGTCGTGCTTCCGGGTACCGATGCTCAAGGTGCGCGCCGCGTCGCAGGAAAACTGATCCAACTGATCGCCAGCCGGCCGTTTCCCGGGCGCGCGGCGAGCGGCATCACCACAGGTAGTTGTGGCATCGCCTGCTACTGGGAGTACGACACCCCGCCGGCAATCAGCACACGCGCCAAGGCCGCCATGGAACGAGCGCAGGCGGCCGGCGGAAACCAGCTTACAGATTGGGAGGATGGGTGACTTCACGCTGGATGTACCGATTGCTGCTGTGCAGCGGTCTCTTTCTTTTGGCGCCGGCCACGCTGGCGACCACACTACTGGATGGCACCCAGGGTCGCATCCACTACGAACTGTCCGGCACCGGCACCGGCATCCCCGTGATCCTGGTGCATGGTTTCTCGACACCAATGTGGGTCTGGAATCCACTCTACGACGCACTCGTGCAGGACGGCCGGCAGGTACTCCGGTTCGATCTACACGGTCGCGGGCGCAGCGAACGTGCCCCGGCGGATGCCCTGGACGTTTTTCATCAGCAAATCAGGGATCTGCGCCAGGCCTTGAAACTGGATGCACCCGCCGATCTGGTCGGCTTGTCCATGGGGGGCGCCATCGTCAGTTCCTACACGGCGAAACATCCGGAGGATGTGCGTCGGGTGGTATTCATCGCACCATTCAATACGGGCCGAACGGTGCCCCTGCTGGGCTGGTCCCCTGTAGGCGAGTGGCTCGCAAAGTATGTACTGGTGCCGATTTCCCTGCGTTGGGGTTACCGCAATAATTTCGCTGATGCCGAGGCTTTCCTGGCCGCCAACCCGGATATCGCCCGACGCTTCCGCGAAAACAGGAACTCTCACGACTACTCCATGGCGCTGCTCTCCAGCCTGCGTAACATCATCATGAAAGACCAGATTCACTGGTATCAGAAGGTCGGGAACCAGCGGAGGGACATCCTGCTGGTGTGGGGCCAAAGTGACTCCGTGGTGCCTTACAAGCAATCAGAAAACGTGCAAGCGGCTTTGCAGGGCGCCGAGCTTCTATCGGTGCCAGGCGCCGGTCACTTTCCCCAGCTGGAGAGGGCCGACGTGGTGGTACCCGCTATTGTGCAATTTCTGAAACATTGAAGTCTCACACCCGGGCAGCACGTAACGCCCGCACCAGATGGCGGAGGAATCCCGCCTGGCTTGCAAGAAAGCCGCTGTATTTCTTCAGCGCATCTTCTGCATCAGCCTGACGCCGATGGTAGAACATGTGAAGCTCCGCGGGCGGCAGGCTGTCCGCTTGTTCGTGCACGGCAGCCGGCACAATTTCCAGGTCGGGAAACAGCGGCAACCGCATATGCTCGATGACCGGTTTCTCACAGGCCACGCAGCGCCCTCTTTGCACCAGCTCTGGTTGCTTGTAGGCACGAAACTGCACGCCAGACTCATCCGCAAAATCGACCTGCGTGCGCTTGTAAATCGCAATGTCTGCGCAGGGATCGTGATTAAACTCCTGGCAGATCCGGCAATGACAAATCACCCGCAAAAGCGGCGATCCTGAAACCGTGAATCGGTTTCGGCCACAAGGGCAGCCACAGCTTCGTTTCGTTACATTGTCTTCCATGGCTTCCTCCAGTCACAGTGATGAGAACCAAGGAGCACCCGGCGTCCGTCCTGTTCCCCGCAACCCGCAGGAAAACAATCCCGCTGCGAAAAAAATGCGACCACGACACCGGTCAACATCACGGCGACCAGTGATTACGCGCCGACGAAAGAGTCCGTTGGCGATCCTGGCAGGTCAGTATAATCTGACACAAGAACACGCCAGAACTCTTTTTATTATGCGAAAAATCATTGTGCTCTTCACATGTACCTTCCTGATCGCCTGTACCGAGGAGCAGCGCAACAAGATCACCCGTCAGGCCGACAATCTTGTCGGCCGCGACTTCCGCGTGTCCTATATCGACAGCGGAAAAATCGTCAAGCAATGGACGGTTTTGGACGGCAAGATCACCAGTGGGAAAAGTGAGGACGGCACCTACCTCGGTTATTACTATTTCTGGACGGAGGAAACCGGCTACGTGCAAACACCCATCGAACGGGTGATCATTGAGGAGATCAGAAACTGACGGCAGGTTGTCATACCCCGCATTCTGGTCTTTAGTAAAACCACACCAGAAAGAAACGAATGGATCATGAGCGCGCCCCGAATCCTCCAGGAACCGCTGTACCAGATGCTGCGCAGTGAGCAGGTCAAGGAGTTCAACAGCAAGGTGGACCGCAACGCGCCGCCGGAACTGACCGGCTGCGACTTTCGCGGACTGGACCTGCGTGGACTGGACGCCAGTCAACTGGATCTGAGCGACGCTTATTTCCGCGGCTCCGACCTGCGCGGGATCGATTTCCGCGCCACGCGGCTGGAGGGGGCGAGCATCGCTTCAGCGAAAATTTCCGGCTGCTACTTTCCAGCAGAACTGACCGCAGAGGAAATCACGCTTTCTCTGAACCAGGGCACCCGGATGCGCTATCGCGTCTAGCGGAAGGATCTGCGGAGGCGGCACACCGCCGCGAGCCGGCCTTTCGCGCAAAGGGCCTGGCACCACAACACAACCCCCGCAAACCGCTATGGCTCACGGCAACAATTGGTTTTCGCAGGCTTCCAAGACTGGCACGTAGGCTGGTTCCGGCACCTGGCTCTCTGCGTCACAGCGCGCCGGCACCCGCCGCGTCGCGGTCATGATGCCCTTGAGCAGGTGCTGGCGGAAGGCCGGAACGCCGTACAGGTAGACTTCATGTCCCAACGCCGTGTACCACGCCCGACCGGCAAACCTGTCATGGCACCAGCTGATTGGGTGATCTCCCATCTTGCCGTCGAAGCCCTGCGGGAACGTTTCCCCACTCGGGTCGCAACTGGTGTTGGGCTCCTGCCGGTAACTACTCTCATCCAGGCTCAGCAACACCCGGACCTTGCCGCGCGGATTGCTCTCGAAGGAGTAAAACTCCTCCAGCGGCACTTCCCAGGGATTGTCCAGGTGGGCGACGCTGGGATGATACGGGTCCTCGACATGCACGGTGCCGGGCTGGTTCAACACAGGATGCGCCAGAAAGTAAGCGCCCACCAACTCCCCGTAGAACGGCCAGTCATGCTCGGTATCTGCCGCAGAGTGCACACCCACGAACGCACCGCCGCCCCGTATAAACGCCTCAAATGCCTGCTGCTGTACGTCGTCCAGTACATCCAGCGTGGTGTTCAGAAAGATCACCAGCTCATAATTGCTGAGGTTTTCCGGGGTGAAGGCATTTGGGTCTTCCGTCGCATCCACGCCGAAATTATTGAGATCGCCCAGTTCCTGAATCGCCTGGATTCCTGCAGGAATCGAAGGGTGACGAAAGCCGGCGGTGCGTGAATACAGCAGTGCACGAAAGCGTCCGTCCCGCACAACGACACACTTTTCCCTTCCCTGATTCGACACCGAGCAAGGGTCATGGGCACGGATCACCTGTGACAGACCTGCCAGCGCCATACTGAGGGCGAGAAGTCCCACCAGCCGTTTTTTCATGTTGTCCTCCTCAGGATGCGGCGCCGCGAGGCGCATCTCCGGACCTGCCGGGCCTTCCTTCGCCCGGACGGTCCGTTGGACCCTGCGGATTCGGCGGCACACTGCCGGCCAGCACGCGTGCCTGACGCAGGGAGTTGGCCAGCACGGTCAGGGTCGGGTTGAATCCGGGAAATGTCGGAAACACGCTGCCATCCATCACGAGCACATTGTCGCACTCATGCAGATGTCCATCCTTGTCGCACACGGAAGTATCCGGATTGGTGCCAAACCGCGCTGTGCCTGCATGGTGAGCCGTGTTGTCCGGCAACCCGGAACTGAAAGAGGGAGGCGGCGGGACAATCGCTGCGATAGCGCCAGGCGCCGATGCGCACATCGCCTGCAGGTACGGCAGTGTGTAGGCGGTGGCGACCCGCTCATGCAAATGCATGGTCCAGGTGACCCGCGGCACGGGCAGGCCCCGCCAGTCTTTCACCTGCGGATCGAGATCCACCGTATTGGTGCGCTGTGGCAGGTCTTCACCGATGTACTGGAACCCGGAAATACGACGGCGCGCCAGAGACAGCCGCATGGCATTCTTGTGCTGGCTCCCGGGTTCAATGCCCAGGCCTGCGTAAAAATAAGCTTCACTGAGCAAGGGCAAACCGGAACCCAGCTGGATCATGCCCCCCTTGATGTAGGGCAGCCCGGCAGCCTGAATCTCCGGACCGGTAAACGGCCCGACCAGGTCATCCGCCTCCCCGGTGGTGCTCTGCGCACGCAGGGTCTGCACATCCCGCTCGAACTCTGCACCGCCCTGCATGAAGTAATGAAACATCACGTTCTGGCCGACCTGGCCGGATCGATTGCCGAGCCCACCGGGATGGTTGCGCGTTTCATTCCGGGAAAGCAGCAGCAGCCGTGCGGTCTGGATCGGGCTGCAGGCCAGCAGAATGTAATCCGCGGAAATCTTCTGTTCCGCTCCATCCCGGTCGTAATACCGCACATCCGTTGCACGCCGGCCATTTGGGGTGGTATCGATCCGCGAAACCAGTGCACGCTCGATGACGCGTACATTGCCGAGCTGCATGGCCGGATTCAGATAGCTGACCAATGCATCACCCCGCGCATTGATCGGGCAGCCAAAGCCCGAGCACAGCCCACAGGAGTTACATGCCGGCCGGCCGTCGAACGCGCGCGAATTGACCACCGCCGGATACGGATACGGATGAAAGCCGATGCGTTGAGCTCCGGCTGCCAGCAGGCGTGCTGCATAGCCGGTCGGATTCGGCGGCATCGGGTAATTGCGAGAGCGTGGCGTCTGGGTGCGGGTGCGCTCCGGCAGCTGGTTGATGTCCCCCTGCACACCCATGTGATGTTCCACTTCATCGTAGAAGGGTTCCAGTTCATCGTAGGTAATCGGCCAGTCGGCGACGTTGGCATTTTCCACCGGCCCGAGGTCCGTGAACTGGGTGAAATCCTGTCTCCAGAAACGCGGAAACTTCGCGTTGTAATGCAGCGAAGTGCCGCCCACAGCGGCACCCAGGGAAACGTGCCGACCCTGAACGGAGCGGTCCCGGCCTTCCTCGATATCGCCCTGCGTTCTCCCGGTGATCGGCTCCAGCAAGGGGTGGGCAAAACCGAAGTGGCGCGCGGTCTTGATTTCGTCACTGGAGTACAAGGTCCCCAGATCCTTGCTGGCCACGTCTCCCAGGCCGGGCCGCAGATTACGGCCCCGCTCCAGCACCGTGACATCCCAACCCTGGCGGGCCAATTCGTGCGCTGCGATGCTGCCGGCCGGGCCGGAACCGATGATGACTGCGCTGGGCATGTTCATTGCCCTCCCGACAGGCTGTCCGCATAGGGCTTGAGGATGGCTCGCAGGCGGGCAAGATCCCCCTCGGCATCCGCAATCACCGCCGACATCACCTCCTGACTGGTCACTGCCGGCAGCAGATGTGCCGGTCGTGGGAAACCTTTGGCGATTTGCTC
>JBFKXW010000184.1:0-5888 GCA_041637915.1 Pseudomonadales bacterium
GCGCCAGTCCATGGCACAGGGGGATGAGTGTCGAAGTCTGCTTCGCAGCCTGAATGCCGGCAACACGGGCAACCGCGAGCACGTCGCCCTTTTTCAGGGTGTTTTCACGTATCTGCAGCAAAGTACCAGCCTGCATGCGCACGAATGCCTCCGCCTGCGCCACCCGCTGGGAGACCGGCTTCCCGGACACGTCCACCTGATGCACTTCACCCTGCGCGTTCACATGCGTAAGGGCCATAATCTCTCCATTCCGGCACAATCCCATAAACCACCATTCTATCCGAGGCACTCCCCCCGATGCAGGAACCACCCCACGCCACCGTCGCCGCCATCGTGGAACGCGATCGCACGTATCTGCTGGTGCAGGAACGAGCCGATGGACGAGTCGTCTACAACCAGCCGGCGGGTCATCTGGAACCTGGCGAATCATTGCTGGCTGCTGTCATTCGGGAGGCGCGGGAGGAAACCGCCTGGGAGATCGAGCCTGAAGGCCTGGTCGGTCTGTACACCTACAAAGCACCCGCCAATGGGGTCACCTATCTGCGCGTCTGTCTGAGCGCACGCGCGGTGCGCCACCATGCGGGAGATTCTCTGGATACCGACATCCTGCAGGCAGTCTGGAAAACCCGGACCGAGGTTGTGGAACTGGCAGCAGCTGGCGATTTGCGCAGCCCGCTGGTGTTGCGTTGCATTGAGGACTTCGAACGCGGCAAACCGGCCCCGCTCTCGTTACTGCACGACCTGTAACCAGCCGGTACAATGCCCGCCCGATTCACCGTTCCCAATTGACCCGCATGGAAAACAGGAACCGGAAACAGCCCGTGATCGCTGCCCTGTCGGGTGGTGTTGACTCTGCTGTGAGCGCGCTCCGGCTCTGCGAGCAGGGCCTGCCGGTTGAGGGTCTGTTCATGAAGAACTGGGAGGAAGACGACGGCACAGAGTACTGCACGGCCCAGGAAGACCTTGCCGATGCGCAGGCGGTCTGTGCGGTATTGGGCATTCCGCTGCATGTCGCCAATTTCTCCACAGAATATTGGGACAATGTATTCGAGCATTTCCTGGCGGAGTATCGCGCGGGACGCACGCCCAATCCGGACGTGCTCTGCAACCGGGAGATCAAGTTCAAGACGCTGCTCGACTTTGCGGTTGAACTCGGTGCGACTGAAATTGCCACCGGGCACTACGCCCGTCTGCGCCATGTGGACGGCACCGTCCAGTTACTGCGCGGCGCAGACCCGGGCAAGGACCAGACCTACTTCCTGCACGCCGTTCCCGCACAGCAGCTGGCGCGCGCACGATTCCCGATCGGGGACATGCAGAAAACCGATGTGCGCACGCTCGCACGGAAGGCGGGCTTCCCGGTGCATGACAAGAAAGACAGCACCGGACTGTGTTTTATCGGTGAACGCCGCTTCAGCGATTTTCTGGCCCGTTATGTGGACCGGACACCGGGCCCGATCTGCGCGGAGGACGGCCGCGAGGTGGGTGAGCACGGTGGGCTGGCGTTCTACACCATCGGCCAGCGCCAGGGGCTCGGGATCGGCGGGCGACAGGACAGCGCGGGCAGCGCCTGGTATGTGACCGGCAAGGACATCGAGCGCAATACGTTGCGGGTCGTGCAGGGCGGCGACCACCCGGCACTGTTTCGCTCCGAACTTCGCTGCACGGACCTGAACTGGATCACGCCCCCGACCGAACCCGTGCTGCACTGCACGGCAAAAATCCGCTACCGTCAGGAAGATGCCCGTTGTACCGTCCGTCTGACCGAAAGCGGATCCTGCGACGTCCGCTTTGAGGAACCGCAGCGCGCTGTCGCCCCCGGCCAGTTCGCAGTGTTCTACGCTGGAGAGGTCTGCCTCGGTGGAGGCGTCATCGCAGCAACCGGACCGGAAGCCCTCACATCGTGAACAGCCGCATTCACAAACAGACCCTGGCGCTGGCTGGTATGTTTCAGGCCGGCTATCTGGTGGATCAGATTGCCCACAGCGGCCTGGCGGACACCGCACCCACGGAGTCCACGTTGTACAGCATCTTTCAACTCGACCCGGACTCGACCGAAGCGGTGTACAACGGCATCTCGGGCGTGCGGAACGGGCTGCGCATCCTCTCCGAGGTACTGGAGTCCAGCGGCAACGAACGACACGGACGGGTGATCCAGTACGCCATCAACCTGCTCCATCTGGAAGGCAAACTGCGCCAGGATCAGGAGATGCTGGCAGTGATTCGGGCCCGGCTGGAAGACCTCAAGAGTCGGACCGCTGCGCTCTCGCCCCTGGATGATCAGGTGATCAATGGTCTGGACGAAATCTATCGCGACACCCTGAGCACCCTGAGCTACCGCATCCAGGTGACGGGTGAGGCTGTCCAGCTCCAGAATGAGCAGGTTTCCCGCCGCGTGCGGGCGCTGCTGCTCGCCGGGGTTCGCTCGGCGATGCTCTGGCGTCAGCTTGGGGGCACCCGGTGGCAACTGCTGTTCCGCCGCCGCCGGATTCATCAGGCCTGCAGCGACCTCCTGGAGGCGTGACCCCCTTCACACCGCGACCGGAATCACTGCTGCGCAGCGCCCTGCTGCTGACCGGCTCCGGACTGCTGTTTGCCCTGATGGGTGTGCTCATCCGGCTTGCCTCCGCGCAGGTCAACAATGAAACCGTGGTGTTTTTCCGCAATGCCACCGGCTTGCTCATGTTCCTGCCCCTGGTGCTCTGGCGCGGCATACAGCCCCTCGCCACGCGCCGCCCGCGCCTGCATCTGTTCCGGGCGCTGGTTGGCCTGGCGGCCATGTACTGCTTCTTCTATGCGATCGCACATATTCCGCTGGCGGAAGCCATGCTGTTCACGTATGCAGCACCCATTTTCGTGCCGGTGGTGGGTAGAATCTGGCTCCAGGAGCCCATGGACCGACGCTCCCTGCTGGCAGTCGGCATTGGCTTCGCGGGCGTCCTGCTGGTGCTCAAACCCGGCGCAGCGCTTTTTCAGCCCTTGTCTCTGGTCGGGCTGGCCGCCTGCATCCTGGCAGCCATCGCGTTTGTCTCCGTGCGGCACCTGACAGCGACCGAGCCCGCGCTGCGCATCGTGTTCTGGTTTGCCGCGATTGCGACGGTTGTATCTGCTGTTCCCATGGCCTGGGCCTGGGAAGGCATCAGCCGGGAAAGCCTGCTGCTGCTGATTGGCGTGGGGCTGCTCGCCACCACCAGCCAGATGCTGATGTCGGAAGGCTACCGCTGGGCACCGGCCGGCAAGGCCAGCCCTTTCGGGTACTCTGCCATCGTCTTCTCGGCAGGGTTCGCCTGGCTGCTTTGGGGTGAGGTGGTCGACCGCCTGGCAGCAACCGGCGCCCTGCTGATCTTCCTCGCCAGCCTGGTCGCCCTGACCGCCACCCGCCCGGCAGCCCGCAAAGGCGTTGGTGTATGATTCGCGTTTCTCCGGAACCGGGACCTGTACAGATGGCAGCAGGCGAATCGTCAGCCTTCGAACCACTCACGGCACTCTCCCCGCTGGACGGCCGTTACGCACGCGCCGTCAGCACATTGCGACCCATCTTCAGCGAGTTCGGCCTGCAGCGACACCGCGTTCGCGTCGAGTTGCGCTGGCTGCAGCACCTCGCTGCACAAAAGGGAATCGTGGAACTGCCGGCTTTTTCTGACGCGGCCGGCGAGCATCTGGCGTCGCTGGAGCAGCACTTCGATGTCACGCATGGCCGGCGCATCAAGGAGATCGAATCCACCACCAACCATGACGTCAAGGCGGTCGAGTACTGGATTGGGGAACAGTTACGCGGCAACGAAGAACTGCAGGGCTGCATCCGCTTCGTGCATTTCGCCTGCACCTCGGAAGACATCAACAATCTTGCCTACGCAGGGATGGTGTCGGAATGGCGCGACCAGGTGTTTGTGCCACAGGCGGGGCAACTGCTGGAACGCCTGCAGCGGCTGGCACACGAATGGGCGGATCAGCCGATGCTGTCCCGCACCCACGGTCAGTCCGCCACGCCGACCACGGTCGGCAAGGAAATCGCCAACGTGATGAAACGGCTGGCGCGCCAGCGGGATGCCGTGCTCGCCTGCCCGATCCCCGGGAAGATGAACGGCGCGACAGGCAACTACAATGCGCACGCGGTGGCCTACCCCGATGTCGACTGGCCAGCCGTTTGCGAACAGTTCGTTGCCTCCCTGGGTCTGGACTTTCAGGCCTACACCACGCAGATCGAGCCGCATGACTGCCTGGCGGAACTGCTGCATGCGGTGTCCCGCTTCAATACCGTGTTGCTGGATTTTGCCCGGGACTGCTGGACCTACATCTCGCTGGGCTATTTCCGGCAGCGCACGGTGGCCGGGGAAGTCGGCTCCTCCACCATGCCGCACAAGGTCAATCCGATCGATTTCGAGAATGCCGAGGGCAACTTTGGGGTGGCCAACGCCCTGCTAACGCACCTGGCAGAGAAGCTGCCGGTGTCCCGCCTGCAGCGTGATCTCACCGACTCCACCGTTCTGCGCAACCTTGGCAATGCCCTCGGCCATGCCCTGCTGGGCTGGAATTCGCTGACGCGTGGGCTGGGCAAGATCGAACTGGACCGGGAGCGCGTCCGCAAGGATCTCGCCAGCCGCTGGGAGCTGCTCGCGGAACCGGTCCAGACGGTCCTGCGCCGCCATGGTGTCGAGGACGCCTACGAACAATTGAAGGCGCTGACCCGGGGCCAGCAGGTGACCCAGGAGGCCCTGCTCCGGTTCATCGAGTCCGCCCCGCTGCCGGAAGCCGCCCGTGCGGAACTCCGCACGCTCTCACCACTCTCATATACTGGATATGCTGAGCAACTCGCCCGCCAGGCCTGAGCCGCGAAAAGGAGCGCAACATGTCGGAATTGAAAGAAAAAGACCTGTCGCTGGAGATTGACGACGACGCCCTGTTGAGTGGCTGCCAGCTTGGGGTGAGCCCGGAACCCGTGACGCTGCTGGGACCGGAATCATTCCGGGCTGCCTGCGCCCATATGATCGCGCAGGCGAAATCCCGGGTGGATATTCTTGCGCCTGACCTGGACCCGGAAGTCCTCGACTGCGAGGCAGTCGCCGATGCCATGTCTGCGTTTGCGCGCCGCAGCCGGTATACCGAAATGAATGTCCTGTATTTTGACGCCACCGCGGCAATCCAGAACGGCCATCGCATCATCCAGCTGGGTGAGTATTTCGGGGAGAACATCCGGCTGCGCAAGATCGAGGCGGAGCATGCCAACCGGCACGACGTGTTCCTGCTGGCCGACAACGCCGGCCTGGTGTACCGCGATGCCACTGATTCCTGGGAAGGATTCGCAGAGTTCAATACACCGGGTGACGTCGGCGAGATTCGCGATTCCTTCATGGAAAACTGGTACCGCGCGCGGCGCGACCGCAAGCTCAAGCCGGTAGGCCTGTAGGGGGCTCGGATGAAACGCACCGTTCCTGTGCTCGCGCTGTTGTTGGCACTGTGCACACCGTTGACGGTGCTCGCGGAGGCGGTACTCCGTATTGAGGTCGTGACGCTACGGTACCGAACCGTCGCCGACGTGCTGCCAGTGATTCGTCCCCTGCTCGATGAGAGCGGCCGGATCAGTGGCGTTCATAACCAGTTGATCATCCGCTCCACGCCAGACAACCTGCGGGAACTTCTGCCAGTGATTCGACATCTGGATGCACCGGCTCGACAGCTGATTCTCCATGTCGAACAGGGCGAGAGCAGCGCCACGCGGAGCCGGCGCGCCACGCTGGATGCCGCCATCGGTGACCGGAACCGGGTGGAGATCGGCAATCCGTCGCGCCCGAACTCAGTGGTTGCCCGCATTGGCGCCGGTACTGGCAGCGGTGAAAACAACTCGGTGCAGCGCATCCAGACCCTGGACGGGCGGGCTGCCCACATCC
>JBFKXW010000185.1:0-5850 GCA_041637915.1 Pseudomonadales bacterium
GTCAAAACGTCGTGTTGATGGACTACGACCAGCAAAGCTGCTGCAAGGACTGGCTCGCACTGCGTGACACGAACCGGCCCGCTGTGACCCTCGTCCGCGCCTATCGCGAGGAGCTACGGATTCCACCGGGCACCGACTGGGTCATTATGGACATGCCTGCGGCGTGCCATGAAGGCCGCCTGGCCGAGCACACACGATTGGCCGACTACCTGCTTTTACCCGTTTTGCCCTCACCGATTGATCTGCGTGCGCTGATTCATTACCTGTTTGAACTCAACAAGGCCATCCTGGTTGACCGGCCCAATCTTCGCGCCGGCGTGGTGGCCAACCGGGTCCGGGAACAGACGCGGATGTACCGCACCGCCATGGAATTGTTATGGCGTATCGACATCCCCAAGATCACCCATCTGCGGGAAACCCAGAACTATCTGACCGCGGCCGAAAAAGGGCTGTCGATTTTTGAGTTGCCCCCGCGTCAGGTCATCCGGGATCTCGTGCAGTGGCAACCACTGATCGACTGGCTCACGGGCGGCCGGGAATTATCGGCGCTGATTCCCAGTCAGGTTCCCCTGACCCAGACCATCGAGGATGCCGAACGGGAGCGCATCACAGTACCGGAGTACTAACGCTCAGCGTCCGAGCACTTCATCCCGCAACGAGCCGACCAACTCCAGCACTTCACCGGAGAGTTCTGCCGGCACGCCAAGTTCGTTCAGCGTGTCGGCCAGGTGCCCTGCCACCGCATCAATATGCTGGTCGTTCAGACCCTTTTCCACCAAGGGTGCATGTGCTTCCCGCATGCTGGGTCCGCTGGCCCGTTCGGGGCCACCGAATGCCACTGTGAGAAAGGAGATCATCTTGCCGCGCTGACGATCCATATCGGTTGACGCGAAGAACCCGTTGATGGATTCATCAGAAAGCACCTTCTGGTAAAAAATATCGACCGCAGCCAGTACGGCATCCCGGCCGCCAATGCGGTCGTAAATACTCTCGCCCATAGCCATCCTCCATTTGCGTTTTGCGTAGGCAGTATAGTCCCAAGCCGGAACACACTGATGTTTAAACCGGCGGATTTTGCAGGGGCTGATTGTCCTGCACCCGCTCGGGCGCCAGAGCCTGCCGGATGATGGCGGCTTCCCGCTCCGGTTGATCCGGAATCTGCTGGATGGCGCGCACGCGCGCGTGACCGCAGCGTGGATCAAACAGAACCTGTCGACCCCGCTTCCCGCCGGTATGCTCCACCTGCACCGGAATGGAAAGCGCCTGTAGAAACGCGATGGCGTAGTCGCGGTTCTGGACCCCGATGTGATGCCGGTCTCCATTGACGCGACCGCCCCCAAAAACCATGGCACACAGATCCTCACGCAGGGCACCACGAGCCTGCATACCTTCGAGCAGGTCGCGCATGGCGTGCTCTCCGTACCGATGACGATTTCGGCCGGGCGCCATGACACCATCGGACTGGCGCGGCAGCATGAAATGATTCATTCCACCAAAGCAGCGCGCCTGATCGTAAAGACACACCGCGATGCAGGTGCCCAGCACCGTGCTGATGTATTCAAGCTCCGAGGTGATGTAGAGGTGGCCGGGGAAAAGGATCACCACATCCAGGTGCAGGCGACTGTCGTGGTAGCATCGAACACCGGCATCAGCGGAACCAACCGACACCAGCGCGACGCCGCTCAGTTGCCGGCCAGAAAATGCAGAAAGTCCGCTTCGGCAACCGGCTTGCGGATCAACTGGATACCAATTTCCTCGGCACGTTGTGCAACATCCGGCTGAACACTCCCGGAGATAAACGCAATCCGTGCGTCCGGTGCATACTCAAAAATATCGGGTGCCAGAAAAAAACCGTCCACACCGGGCATCTCGATGTCCAGGGTTACGACATCCACCCATTTTTCGCGCACCAGCTTCAGCGCCTGCAGTGCATCCGCCGCCTGCAGAATGTTCCAGTCCGGATAACGGGACTGTGCAACGGCCACCAGGTAGGCACGATAGGAGGCACTGTCATCAATGATGAGGAGTGTCTTACTCATACTGCACGCAGCCTTTCCGCTCGATGAATTCAGTATAGAGCACCCGCGCAGGCGCCCCGCAAACACCGCACTTGTCAGCCATGCGTCAGTTTCCAGATGCGCTGTGCGATCTGGTCCAACGACAAGACCTCTTCCACCGCATCCATTTCGATGGCCACCCGGGGCATGCCAAAAACCTTGCAGCTGTCCTGGTCCTGGGCAAATGTATGGGCACCCCGCGCCCGGCAGGACGCAAGTCCACGTGCCCCATCCTCGCCCATCCCGGTCAGCAACCCGACAATGGCGCCGGAACCCGCTGCTTCCGCGACGGACGCAAACAGCACATCGACACTGGGCCGGTGCCGGTTCACCGGCGCAGCATCCTGCAGCTTCAGCCAGAAGAGACCACTGCGGCGCACCACTTCCAGATGCGCATGCCCCGGGGCGATATAGACATGCCCGGGCATTGCGCGGGCGCCATGTGCCGCCACCTGAACATCCACTTTGACGCGACGGTCCAGGCGGGAGGCAAACAGTTCACTGAAACCTTCCGGAATATGCTGGGTAATGACCACCGGTGGAAGATCGCAACGGAACGCCTGGATCACGCGACCGAGCGCCTCTACCCCACCGGTTGAGGCGCCCAGCGCGATCAGCCCGTAGCGAAAATGCCCACCCCGCTCCGGAGGCCCCTGGCCCGTCGCCCCCTCTGCGGATACGGAATCCCGAAACTGTGTGACCCGCGCAAACGCAGCGCGGAAAATCCGGTCGGCAATCATGCGGCCCCGGGTGCGCAGCTGCTCTTCGGGATGTTGCACGGTTTTTTCGATGACATCCACGGCACCCAGCGCCAGCGCCTCTGCTGCCAGCGCCGTCGAGGTACTGTTTACCTCTACCAGCAGTACAACCGGCGTAGGCAGATTACGCATCAGGCCGCGCAGGAAGCGCATCATGCCATCGGCGCTTCCCTTCGTGCCCAACACCAGCACGTCCGGCGGGTCCTGCAGAATCCTCTGCTTGGCGAGTTGAAGACCGGACACCGTGCCCTGTACCTGCATATGGGCATGTGCCGAAAGAACCTCCTGCAGGCAATTCCGCACCAACGGATTCGCATCAACGATCAGACAGCGTACCTGGTCCATCGATGGCTTAACCCGGGGCCGCGGTCCGCTTCATTCGACAGCCTGATCCGGTTCGAGTCGCACGATTTCCTCCCGCGCACGATGCACGCCCGCCATTGCGATCAGACCGGGAATATCGAGGATCAAAGCCACGCTTCCGTCTCCGCAAATGGTGGCGCCGCCGACACCTTCCACCCGCTGATAGTTGTCTTCCACACTCTTGCTCACAACCTGTTGCTGCACACCAAGATAATCAACCCGGACGCCCACGCGTTCCCGCTCATGTTCCACAACGACCATGAGGAAGTTGTCGTCTGACAACGGCGCGGGGACCACCTGAAACAACGCCGCGAGGTCGATCACCGGAATGTACTCGCCGCGCAGAAGATAGACGTGACACCCTGCGACCAGCTTGTGCAGTTTCCCGATCGGTGCCTGAATCGATTCGATGATGGACATCAGGGGGATGACATAACGTTCGGGTCCGACATGCACCATCTGACCATCGAGGATCGCCAGCGTCAGTGGGAGCTCAATACGGAAGGCGGCCCCCTCACCACTGCGCGAGCGCACCGTCAGCGCACCATGCATGGACTCGATGTTGCTCCGCACCACGTCCATGCCCACACCACGACCGGAAATATTGGAGACCGTCGTGGCCGTTGAGAACCCCGGCATGAAGATCAGGTTGTGAATTTCCTCCTCACTGAGTTTTGCGCCGGGAGCAGCCAGATCTTGCTCAACCGCCTTGGCCAGAATCTTTTCTGCATCGAAACCCTTACCGTCATCGGCAACTTCAATGCAAACCCGGCCCTGTTCCTGCCATGCCGACACGCGCAGTGTTGCCACCGGGTTCTTGCCACGGGCCTCCCGCTCACCGGGCAGTTCAATACCGTGATCCACTGCATTCCGGATCAAATGGATCAGCGGATCGCCCAGTTTCTCGATGACGGACTTGTCCAGCTCGGTGTTTTCCCCAACCAGTTCCAGTTTGACCTTTTTGCCCAGCGCACGACACAGATCATGGACGAGACGGGGAAATCGCTCGAAGACCGTGTGCACCGGGAACATGCGGATGCGCATGACGCGATCCTGCAGATCCCGCGTGTAGTTCTCCAGGTGATCCAGCCCGCGCATCAGGACTTCTTCTTCAGCAAGGTGCGGCTTTTCGCGCAATTCAGCGAGCATTCCCTGGGTAATCACCAGTTCACCCACCAGGTTCATGAGTCCATCGATTTTGTCCACGGGCACGCGGATACTGCTCTCCATTTCCATGCCCTTTTCCGGCACGGACACTGCCTCGTCCATGCCGGACCCGGCGGATCGCCTGCGTCCTGCCGACTCCTCGGGATCTGGTGTAGCCCCGGCATCACCCGACGCCGGGTCATCGATGTGGCTCTGCAAGGCCCCGCGCAGGAAGGCACCGCTTTCTTTCGGCAGCGGTGTTCGCGCTTCCCTCGCATCAACCATGGCACGGATCAGGTCCACGGACTGCATGACCAGATCGACCCGTGTCGGCGTGAGTCTCATTTCCCCACTACGAACCTGATCGAGAAAGGTTTCCAGTACATGTGTGAACGCGGTGATCTCACTGAAATCCAGTGCCGCGCTTTCGCCTTTCAGGGAGTGCGCGGCCCGAAAGATCGCCTGTATGGCAACGGGGTCGGGGGCGTCACAGTCTGCAGCCAGGACCAGTTTCTCGAGTTCGTCGATGTGCTCACGACTCTCTTCAAAAAAGATATCGTAAAACTGGTCGAGATCCATGCGGTTTGCCGGCTCTCATTCTGCGGGGAAAGTGTTGAGCAACTTGGCTCAGAATCGCGCTGCTCGCAGCAGCGCTCCGGCGACCTTGTCGAGTGGCTTCACCTCGATCGCGGCATCCATTTCCACAGCAGCGCGCGGCATGCCCCAGACCACACAGGTCTGCTGATCCTGTGCGATGGTGTGCGCACCAGCATTCCGCAGGTTCAGGAGGCCACGGGCACCATCACTGCCCATGCCCGTCAGCAGCGCCGCAGAGCAGTTCTTGCCCTGCGCCTCGGCCAGGGAATCAAACAATACATCCACCGACGGGCGGTGTCGGTTCACCTTCTCGCTTTTACTGAGCTTGCAGGTCCGGTTGACCCCGTCGCGCACAATCTCGAGGTGATCATCCCCCGGCGCAAGGTAGGCGGAACCCGGCTTGATGACCTGACCGCTGCGCGCCTCGTAGACCTTCAGCGCACATTGGCTGTCAAGACGCTGCGCGTACGTCGTGGAAAAACCCTCCGGGATATGTTGCGTGATCATGACCGGCGGCGAGTCTGCCGGGAATTGCATCAGCACCTCCATGATCGCTTCCGTGCCCCCGGTCGATGCGCCGATCGCAATGATATGACCATGCTTGTATTCGGCGCCCATAACATCCGTCTTGAGACTCTCGATGCCGGGCTTTTTCTCCAGCTTCTCCAGATCCAGGGGGCGGACGCGTGCCTGCGCAACCACTTTCACCTTCTCCCGAATTTCGTCTGCAATCCCGAACAAGCCGCCATGCATATCTGCCGTGGGTTTCGGGATGTAGTCCACCGCGCCCAGTTCCAATGCCTCCAGCGTAATCGGTCCGCCTTTCTCGGTCAGCGTGGAGACCATCAGCACCGGCATGGGGCGCAGGCGCATGAGATTGCGCAGAAATGCGATGCCGTCCATGCGCGGCATCTCCACATCCAGCGTGA
>JBFKXW010000186.1:0-5830 GCA_041637915.1 Pseudomonadales bacterium
ATCGCCTCGATGCCCACCTCGAGGAAGTGCGCCAGTTGTTGCGGGGCCGCGAGAAAGCGGCCGGAAAACGACTCGACTTCCTCGCACAGGAACTCAACCGGGAGGCCAACACGCTGGCGTCGAAATCGGTTGCCGTCTTCACCAGTCAGGAGGCCATCGAAGCCAAGGTGCTGATTGAGCAGCTTCGCGAACAAATCCAGAATATTGAGTAAACTGCACTCCTGTTGTCCGAATCGGTTCCCGCATGGCCAACCCCGGTTCCCTGTTCATCATTTCCGCACCCTCGGGCGCGGGCAAGACCAGCCTCGTGCGTGCGCTGACTGCGCAGGACAAGCGGGTACAGGTATCGGTTTCCCATACCACGCGCGCCATGCGGCCGGGCGAGGAAAACGGTAAGGATTACTTTTTCACCGACCTTCGCCAGTTTGAGGACATGCAGCGCGCCGGCGCTTTTCTGGAGTCTGCCGAAGTATTCGGCAACTTCTACGGCACCTCCAGCGAATGGGTCCAGCTGCAGATTCAGAATGGCACCGACGTCATTTTGGAAATTGACTGGCAGGGCGCCCAGCAGGTGCGCAACGAAATGCCGGACTGCGTCTCCATTTTTATCGTGCCCCCCTCGCGGGACACGCTGCTGGAAAGGCTTACCAAGCGGGGACAGGATGACGAAGAAATCATCGAGAGCCGCATGCGGAAGGCGATCTCCGAGATGTCCCACTACATGGATTACGACTACCTGGTCGTGAACGACGATTTCGATTACGCCCTTGGCGACCTGATGGCGATTTTCCGGGCCCGGCGCCTGGAAACCATGGCGCAGGAAATCGGCAACGCCCGCCTGCTTGACGATTTATTGTTCTAGTCTGGCGCTTTGCGTTAGAATCGCGCCCCTTCTCCGATATTTGACTTGAGGATCACATGGCACGCGTCACCGTAGAAGACTGTCTGGGTTCAGTCGATAACCGTTTCGAACTGGTGATTCTGGCGACCCGCCGCGCACGCAGCCTGATCAACAGTGGGCGTGACCCGCTGGTGGCGCCCGAGAATGACAAGCCCACCGTGATTGCCCTGCGCGAAATCGCCGAAGGGCATGTGACCCGCGAGTATCTCGACCAGATGGACGCCGAAGCTGCTGCTGAAGAGCGCTTTGAGGAAGTTCGCCAGGCAGAAGAAGACCGCGACGCCGCGCCCAACGCCTGACCCGAGGACTGGCTGAACGCCCAAAACTGATACACTTTCAGTTCGGTACAGTCATCGCTGCCCGCAGGCGGCCAGCCAACATTGCAAGACATCCGCGTTTTCGCTGAACGCCTCGAGGCCTACCTGGGTCAGGAGCAGATCCGCCAGGTATGCCGGGCATACTATTACGCGGAGCAGGCCCATGACGGCCAGCGCCGCCAGACCGGCGATCCCTACATCATCCACCCCCTCCATGTCGCCGGGATCCTGGCCGACATGCACATGGACGCCCAGAGTCTGATGGCTGCGCTGCTCCATGACGTGATCGAAGACACCGGCATTTCACGTGACGACCTGGCCGGGCAGTTCGGTGAACAGGTGGCCGAGCTGGTCGAAGGGGTCAGCAAGCTCAAGCACATCAAGTTCGAATCCCGTGCACAGGCACAGGCAGAAAATTTCCAGAAGATGGCGCTGGCCATGGCGCGAGACATCCGCGTCATTCTGGTAAAGCTCGCCGATCGCCTGCACAACATGCGTACGCTCTACGCGCTGGGTACCGAGAAGCGACGCCGGATTTCACGGGAAACGCTGGAGATGTACGCGCCGATTGCGCACCGTCTCGGCATGCACAATCTGCGAGTGGAACTGGAGGAGCTTGGTTTTCGCAGCCTTTATCCGATGCGTGCCGAGCGTATTCAGGCGGCGGTTCTGTCGAGCCGGGGTCATCGCAAGGAACTGATCGAGAAGATCCGTGAAGCGCTCGGCGAATGTCTCGGGCGGGAACGCCTGCAGGGACGTATCCTCGGCCGGGAAAAACACCTGTACAGCATTTACCGCAAAATGAAGGAGAAGCATCGCTCCTTCCACGAGATCATGGATGTCTATGCATTCCGGATCATCGTCAAGGATGTCGACACCTGCTATCGCGTCCTTGGCGCCGTGCACAACTACTACAAGCCGGTGCCTGGCCGGTTCAAGGACTACATCGCCATTCCGAAGGCAAACGGCTACCAGTCCCTGCACACCAGCCTGCTGGGCATGCACGCCGTGCCGATTGAGATCCAGATTCGCACGGAAGAAATGGAAGCCATGGCGAACAACGGGATCGCGGCGCACTGGCTGTACAAGATGGATACCGACGAGGGCACACACCACCGTGCCCGCGAGTGGGTGAAGGGTCTGCTGGAACTGCAGCGACATGCCGGCAACTCCCTGGAATTCATCGAGAACGTCAAAACCGACCTGTTTCCGGACGAAATTTACCTGTTCACGCCCAAGGGCAACATTCTCACTTTGCCGCACGACGCGACCCCGGTGGATTTCGCCTACGCGGTCCATACCGACGTGGGCAACTCCTGCGTGGCCTGCCGCATCGATCGGCGCCTGGCCCCGCTCAGTGAGAAACTGGTCAGCGGACAGACCGTGGAGATCATCACGGCACCGGGCGCACGGCCGAACCCGGGATGGTTGAGTTTTGCAGTATCCGGCAAGGCACGCTCCAACATTCGTCACTTTCTGAAGCGGCAGGAGCGTTCTGACTCCGAAGCGCTGGGCCAGCGCCTGCTGAACAAGGCGCTTGCCGCGCTGGATACCAGCATTGACATGATCTCGCAGGATCAGCTGGAAACCCTGCTGCAGGATTGTCAGTGCAATTCGCTTTCTGACCTGTACGCAGAGATCGGCATCGGCAACCGTCTGGCGGGTGCCGTGGCACGGCAACTGTTGCCGGCGGTTTGTCAGCAGGGCGGCCCACAGACCACACCGGAACTGGTGGTGTCCGGGCGGGAAGGCGCTGTGATCACCTGCGCACGCTGCTGTCACCCGATCCCCGGCGATCCCATCGTCGGCCATATCAGCTCCGGGCGCGGCATGGTCATCCATCGCGAGGGCTGTCGGAACATCGCCGAATTTGCCAGTGACCCCAACAAGTGTGTGCACCTGCGCTGGGATGATCAGGTCAGCGGAGAGTTTCTGGTCGACCTGCGACTGGAGTGTGGCAACGAACGCGGTGTGCTGGCCATGGTTGCCACCACGATCACCGAGGCCGAAGCCGGCATCGAACGCATGTCAGTGGAGGAGCGTGATGCGCGTTTTTCCAACCTGTTTGTTTCGTTGCGACTGCGGAATCGGGTGCAGCTCGCGCGGGTCATGAAGGGTCTCCGCAAGCTGCAGGCCATTACCCGCATCACGCGCGTGCGCAACTGAGGCAACACGGCTCCTGCAAACCGGCGGCCAGTGTTAGCATTGCCACCCATCAATCCAGCGCCAAGGAGCTTCCTGTGAGCGAGCGTCGCATCATCCAGACCGATCAGGCTCCTGCCGCCATCGGCACCTATTCACAAGCCATCGCCGTGGGGAATCAGGTATTTCTCTCCGGGCAGATTCCACTCGACCCCGCCACCATGGAGCTGATCGGCACCGACGACATCGACGCGCAGATCGAGCAGGTTTTCCGCAACCTGACGGCAGTAGCAGCGGCTGCCGGCGGTTCGCTGCAGGATGTGGTCAAGCTCAACGTGTTTCTTGTCGATCTGGCACATTTTCCCCGTGTGAACGAAATCATGGCACGCCATTTTCAGGAGCCCTATCCAGCCCGTGCCGCGATCGGCGTCGCAGCCCTGCCCAAGGGCGCGGCGGTGGAAATGGACGCCGTGCTGATGTTGCCCGAAAACTGATTGGCCGCTGCCCGAGACAGACATCGGACATGAAGCAACCCAGCGCGGCAGTGACCTGCCTGCCGGGAGTCGGTCCACGGGTAGCGGAGCTGCTCGCCAAACTGGGCATCGAATCCCTGCTCGACCTCGTGCTGCACCTGCCGTCGAGCTATCAGGATCGGACCCGCATCGTACCGCTGGCCGCGTTATGCGAGGGCACGGAGGTACTGACCCAGGGCAGGATCGAAGCGAGCCGTGTGCAATTCGGGCGCCGGCGCAGCCTGATCGTGCAGCTGGAGGACCGGCAGGCCACGCTGCAGGTGCGGTTTTTTCATTTCACCCGGGCGCAGCAGGAGCGCATGCAGCAAGGCGCGACCATGCGCGTGTTCGGTGCCGTGCGATCCAGCGCTGCCATGCTCAGCATGGTGCATCCGGAATATCAGCTTTTCGACGCCGAGCCGCCTCCGGTGTGCGGTGAACTGACCCCGGTATACCCGCTGACCGAGGGCATCACGCAGGGGCGCCTGCGGCGGCTCATCAGCGTTGCGCTGCAACACCTGGACGGCGCCGACCTGGAACTGATTCCGGAGGAGGCACTACCGGAGGAAGCACGGATCGGTCTGCTCGCCGCTCTGCATGCCGCACACCATCCGCCGGTCGACCAGCAGGATGCACTCGCCGAGCAGGCGCGCCAGCGGCTGAAGCTGGAGGAGCTGATCGCACACCGACTGGCCATGCGTCGGCGCCGCGCCTATCGCGAGTCGCTGGCGGCCCCCCAACTCCCACACACGGCCCTGCAGCAGAAGCTGTTGCAGTTCCTGCCATTCCGCCCGACCGGTGCGCAGCAGGCCGCCATTGCCGAGATCCGCCAGGATCTCAGTCGGACACTGCCGATGCGTCGCCTGCTCCAGGGAGACGTGGGCTGCGGCAAAACTGTGGTCGCCGCAGCGGCGGCCTGCCAGGCCATCGAGGCAGGCTATCAGGTCGCCTTCATGGCGCCCACCGAACTGCTCGCCGAACAGCACGCCCGTACGCTGACTGCCTGGCTGGAGCCCCTGGGTTGCCAGGTTGGTTTCCTGACGGGTCGACAGACCGCAGCGAACCGGCGGCCGGTCCTGACCGGCGCCGCGCAGGGCTCGCTGCACCTGCTGGTCGGCACCCATGCCCTGTTCCAGGCGGAGGTGTCGTTCCAAAAACTGGGACTGGTGATCATTGATGAGCAGCATCGCTTCGGGGTTGCACAGCGCCTCGCGCTCGCAGACAAAGGCGACACCCCCGCCGGCATACCGCACCAGCTGACCATGACCGCCACACCGATTCCGCGCACCCTGAGCATGTCCTTTTACGGCGATGTGGATGTCTCTTCGATCCGCGAACTCCCCCCCGGCCGGTCGCCCGTCAAGACGGTCGGCCTGTCCGTGCAGCGTCGGGACGAAGTCATCCAGCGCATTGCTGGGGCCTGCCGCGAAGGTCGGCAGGCCTACTGGGTCTGCACGCTGATCGAGGAGTCTGAAAACCTGCAGGCGCAGGCGGCCGAGGATGCCGCCCACCAGCTGGCCGGAGAACTGCCCGGGCTGCGTATCGGCCTGGTGCATGGCCGCATGAAAAACAGCGAGCGCGCGCCGGTGATGCAATCCTTTCGCAACGGCGACATTCACATTCTCGTTGCCACCACGGTGATCGAGGTCGGTGTGGACGTGCCCAACGCCAGCCTGATGATTATCGAGAACGCGGAACGTCTGGGTCTTTCACAGTTGCACCAGCTGCGCGGACGGGTCGGGCGCGGAGCCACTGAAAGCTTTTGCGTATTGTTGTATCAGCCACCACTGGGGCAGACGGCCCGCAGGCGCATCCAGATTCTACGGGAGACCACGGACGGCTTTCGCATTGCCGAGGAGGATCTGCAACTGCGCGGGCCCGGCGATCCACTCGGGGCCCGTCAGGCCGGTGACCTGCAATTCCGCATCGCCGATCCGGTCATGGATGCACGCCTCCTC
>JBFKXW010000187.1:0-5795 GCA_041637915.1 Pseudomonadales bacterium
CTTCTTCGGATCACTGGCGCTGCTGGTGCTGGTCAACCAGTTGGTGACCGGCATCTGGCTGACGATGAGCTACGTGCCAACCTCCGAAGGCGCATTCGCCTCGGTGGAGTACATCATGCGGGATGTGGAGTACGGTTGGCTGATCCGTTATCTGCACAGTACCGGCGCTTCGGCGTTCTTTCTGGTTATTTACCTGCACATGTATCGCGGGCTGATGTACGGCTCTTACCAGAAACCACGTGAATTGGTCTGGCTGATGGGCATGGCCATCTATCTGTGCCTGATGGCGGAGGCCTTCATGGGCTACCTGCTGCCGTGGGGGCAGATGTCCTACTGGGGTGCGCAGGTGATCATTTCCCTGTTCGGTGCGATCCCGGTGATCGGTCCGGATCTGCAGCAGTGGATTCGCGGGGACTTCCTGATATCGGGGATTACCCTGAATCGCTTCTTCGCACTGCACGTGATTGCGTTGCCGATCGTATTGCTGGGACTGGTGGTGCTGCATCTGCTGGCACTGCATGAAGTGGGCTCCAACAACCCGGATGGGGTCGACATCAAGAAGAACAAGGATGAGAACGGCATTCCCAGGGACGGTATTCCGTTCCACCCGTACTACACGGTGAAAGATCTGGTGGGCGTGGGTGTGTTCCTGTTCGTGTTTCTGCTGGTGGTGTTTTTCTTCCCGGAAGGTGGTGGTTACCTGATCGAAAAGCCCAACTTTGAGCCGGCCAATCCGCTGAAGACGCCGGAGCATATCGCGCCAGTGTGGTATTTCACGGCGTTCTACGCCATGTTGCGGGCGGTGACCTATCCACTATTCGGGCTCGATGCCAAATTCTGGGGTGTGGTGGTCATGGGTGCGGCGATCGCCATCCTCTTTGTACTGCCCTGGCTGGATCGCAGCCCGGTGCGCTCAATGAAGTACAAGGGTACGAAGAGCAAGGTCTGGTTGGGCATTTTCGTGGTCAGCTTCATCGTGCTCAGCGTGCTGGGTGCATTGCCATCGACGCCGGGCCGGACAGTGGTCGCGCAGATTGGCACGACGTTGTATTTCCTCTACTTCATCCTCATGCCGTGGTATACGCGCAATGAGAAGACCAAACCTGTGCCCGATCGGGTACCGGCGCAGAAACACTGAGGGCGGCATCCATGAATAAGAACACTCTCGCCGCGGTTGCGCTGATGCTGTTTGCTACGGGTGCGTGGGGTGCGGGCGGACCCAAAGTGCCACTCGATTCGATCGAAACGGATATCTATGATCAGGCTTCCCTGCAGCGTGGGCTGGCCATGTACATGAACTACTGCATGGGCTGTCACGGTTTGCAGTACCAGCGGTACGAACGCACGGCCACGGATCTCGGGATTCCGAATGACCTGTTTGCAGAACATCTGATCTTTGATGACCAAAAGATCGGTGACCTGATGACGACGGCGATGCCGGCAGAGCGGGCCACGGACTGGTTCGGCAATCCACCGCCGGATTTGACGCTGATCGCGCGGCTGCGCGGCGCAGACTGGCTGTACACCTACCTGCGCAGCTTTTACGCCGACCCCTCCCGCCCTTATGGTGTGAACAACACGGTGTATAAGGATGTGGGGATGCCGCATGTGCTGCAGGAACTGCAAGGTGTGCAGCAGCTGGATTGCCCTGCCGGTTCAGACCGGAAGTGTATGCGTCTGAAGGTGGCAGAAGGGACCGGCACGATGAGTACGGAGGAGTTCGACCAGGCCATTTTCGATCTGGTCAACTTTCTGGAGTACGTGGGTGAACCGTCGAAATTACAGTCAAACCGGATCGGGCCCTTCGTGCTGCTGTTCCTGGTGCTGCTGACGGTGCTCTTCTACATGCTCAAGCGTGAGTACTGGAAGGACGTGCACTGACGGCGTTGCCGGCGCCATGCGGCTGTTCGTAAGGCATTGTAAATAAACATAAATATCGATTTCTCGTGAACTGGTGTCTGAAACCGTGTAGAATCTCGCTCCCACTCGTGGTGCGCATGTCGCATGGACCGGGTGCGCTTTCCGGCCAGTGACCACGCAATGCGGAACTGCTGACGAGAAAGACCGATTCGCAAACGAAAGAGAATGACCTGCTGGGGGCTTCTATGGGCGTGATTGCCAAGCGTTCTTCCATGACCTTTTTTACGGCAGAAGATCATTACTGCCACCGTGTACGCATTGTGCTCGCAGAGAAGGGTGTGACTGTAGACCTCGTGGACTGCGAGGCGGGCATACCCGAAGAGGTGTCCGAACTGAACCCCTACAGCTCTGTTCCGACACTGCTGGATCGTGACCTGATCCTGTATGAATCCAAGGTCATGATGGAATATCTGGACGAACGCTTTCCGCACCCGCCGCTGTTGCCGGTTTATCCGGTGGCGCGTGCGCACAGCCGGTTGTGGATGTATCGCATCGAGCGCGACTGGTGCGGGCTGGTGGATTCGCTGCTGACCGGGCGAGCCAAGGAGGCCACGCTGGCGAAGTACCGCAAGGAACTGCGGGACGGCCTGCTGAGTGTCGCGCCGATTTTCTCCGAGAAGCCGTTTTTCATGAGTGACGAATTTACACTGGTGGATTGTTGTCTGGCGCCGATCCTGTGGCGTTTGCCCCTGATGGGCATTGAACTGCCGCCAAAGCAGGCGAAGCCGCTGATCGAATATCGTGACCGCCTGTTTGAACGGGATTCCTTCAAGGCCAGCCTTTCCGACAGTGAAAGGAACATGGTCGCCTGAAGTCGGTCTTCAGGAGCACCACCCCGGCATGAAATCCAGCATCCCCTATCTGCTGCCGGCCCTGTTGGACTGGTTGGTGGATAGCGGTTGCACCCCTCATCTCGTACTGAACGCGGAACATCCGGATGTGCGCGTGCCGGAAGGGCATGCGGTGGATGGTCAGATCGTGCTCAATATCAGCCCGACTGCTGTGGCCGGTTTCGAACTGACCCGAGAGTACGTTTTTTTCCAGACACGTTTTCAGGGGGTGCCGCGGGAAATTTATGCCCCGCTGGAAGCGGTGCTGGGGATCTACGCCCGTGAGACCGGGGAAGGGATGGCATTCGTGCCGCGCGTGGCAGCGAATATCCGTCCCCTCTCTGATGGGGCGGAGGGTGCGCGCACCGCTGTGCGACCACAGGTCGTAACGCCGCCCTCGTCTCAGGGTGCGGCGGGGGAGAGCGCCAGGGAAGTCAGCGGGCGGCCCTCCCCTGTGCCCAAGCCGGTGAACGCGGGTGGGAAAGAGTCTGCCAAAGAGAAAGAGGCGGGCGATACGGCGAAGGCCGATGGTCAGCGGCCGAAACTCCGCCTGGTGCGCTCAGACGAAGAGGAATCCTGAGCGGGCGGGATTTCCCGCCGCTCTAGCCGATATATTCGAAAATCTTGACGATGCGTTGTACCCCGGCCACGTTGCGCGCCACGTCGACGGCCGCTTTCGCCTCCGCACTCGTGACCAGACCCATCAGGTAGACGACACCGTTTTCGGTGACCACCTTGATGCGGTTCGCATCCACGCTCTTCCGGGCAATCATATTGGTTTTTACTTTTGCGGTCAGCCACAGGTCGTTGCTGCGGATAATGCCGGATGTAACGCCGGCGATCTGTAATTCGTTGTGAACCCTGCGCACGCCGCGTACTTTCTGGACCACGGAACCGGCCTGCTGACGTAGTTCCTGCGTGGGTACCTGGCCGCTCAGCAGAACGATACCGTTGAAGCTGGTGACAGAGATGTTGGTTCCGGCGAACTGGGTCGAGGCCTTGCGGATGTTGACCAGGGCCTTGGTTTCGATGATCTCGTCATCGATCGTCGTGCCCCAGGTGCGCTTGCCCGGATTCTCACGAATTGGCTGGTCACCCTTGATGAAGCCGACAAAGTTAGCGCAGCCACCAAGAAGAAACAGCGTGAACAGGCCTGCCAGTAGGTTGAGAGTCCGTTGCTTCAACGATATTCCCCCACCGTGAATTGATCGATCAGGTCGCACAGGCAGTGAATCAGAACCAGGTGTACTTCCTGGATTCGTGCCGTGACCTGTGAGGGTACACGCAACTCAATATCCGTATCGCGCAGAATCGGCGCCATCTTGCCGCCGTCCTTGCCGGTCATTGCGATGATGCGGATGTCCTTCTCATGCGCAACCTGCATCGCCTCGATCACATTGCCGGAGTTTCCGCTGGTCGAGAAGGCCAGCAGGATGTCGCCTGCGTTTCCGAGTGCTTTCAGTTGCTTGGAAAAAACCTCGTTGTAACTGTAATCATTGGAAATGGCCGTAAGGGTACCGGTGTCGGTTGTGAGTGCCACTGCAGCCAATGGAGGTCGTTCCATTTCGTACCGGTTCAGCAGTTCGGACGAGAAATGCTGCGCGTCTCCGGCGGAGCCGCCGTTTCCGCAGGTGAGTATCTTGCCGCCCGCCTGCAATGTGCGCACCATCTGCTGGGCAGCCTCGAGGACCGCGGCGGAGAGCGCGTCGCGTGCTCTCTCCTTTGTGTGAATGCTGTCATTGAAGTGAGACTGAATGCGCTCTTCGGGTGTGGGCATGAACCTTCTCCGGATCACTTTCGCTGATTGATGTTGGCAAGCCAGGCAGGGCACATCCCGTGATAGACCGCGAAGTCAGGCGGGTTCAAACGGGCGGGTGCCTTGCATTGCGAGCCCTGTTGCACGGTCAGAATCCCTGCAGCAGGGCGGTGCTCTCGTGCTCTAGTGTAACGGGCCATGGGCGGCTGTAAACCACGCGCGTCAGAACGCTCACGCACCAAATGCATCCTGTACCCATTGGACCCGGGCCTTGCGGGGGTCGCGGCCCGGTGAAATGCCGATCACGTCAAAACGACACGGCGGCTCCGGTCCACGTGACCGCTGCAGGTATGACTGCGCAGCATGAATGATGCGCTCGCGCTTGCGCGCGTCGACGGATGCCACGCCGTCGCCATGTGTTGGGCTGGACCGGTAGCGCACTTCAACGAAGACCAGCGTGTCATGGTCCTGCATGACGAGGTCGATCTCGCCGCCCCGCGCGTGGAAGTTGCGCGCCAGCGTGCGCAGCCCATGGCGTGCAAGATACTGCTCGGCGAGCGCTTCGGCCCTGCGTCCGGTTTGTTGTGAATCAGTCGTCTTCGACAAAGCGGGATGTGGCGCGGCTCGAAGGTAGCAGTTGCGGCTCGCCCTTGGACATGATGGCCCACACCGGTGTGCGGCTGATCTGGCCCCGTGCATTCAGAGTCAGCGTGCCAGTCTGGCCGAAGTAACGGCTTTGCGCGAATGCGCCGAGTTGGTGGATGCGGCGATAGAGCTGGTATGCATCGGCGCCCATGGCATACAGCCTGGCGAAATTTTCGGCATTGCGGCCCCAGAGCTGCTCGACCCGTTCGCGCAGGGTGCTGGAGGGGGCAAGAATCCAGGGAATGTCGCAGAAGCGCACGCCGTTGAGGTCACTGTCCAGACGCCGATTCACCCGCCCGGTGTACATGTGTGATGTTGCGTACACTGGCAAATCCCGAGCCTGATGGTAATCCAGTGCGGGTTTGATCTGCCGCGCATCGCGCGGCAGGGCGGCCATGAACAGGAAGTGCGCATCTTCGCGCTTTCTGGGAATGAACTCGATTTCTTCCTGCAGGACCTGCTTTACTCTCGCGGCGCGCGCCTGACTGGCTTGTACATCCAGTGCCCGCCCTGTGACCGCCTTGAAGTCTTCCTGGTCTCCGAAGTGGGTCGTGGCCGCCAGTGTCCCGCCCATACTTTCCCAGTGTTCCCGGAAAGCACCGGACACCTCCTGCCCCCAGAGGGTATCCGGCGTGAGGCTGAGC
>JBFKXW010000188.1:0-5756 GCA_041637915.1 Pseudomonadales bacterium
CCGTTCAGGTCTGCGAACCAAACCAGATTCTCCCGCGCACTGAGCAGCCCCTTCAGACCGGCCCGGTGACCCACCCAACAGTGCCGCGCATGACGTCTGACCGCACCTTCATGCAGATCGTTCAGTCCCGCCAGTGTCCGCAGCAGCGTGGTCTTGCCCGCGCCATTGGGGCCGCCGATCCGCCAGGCTTCGCCCGGCCGGACCGCCAGGCTCAGCCCGGCGAACAGGAGCCGCTCATCACGCTCACAGGTCAGACCTGTTGCCTCGAGCAACACGGTGGCCGTCAAGGGTGATTCACTCTGTAATCCATGGCCTGTCAGCTGCCGCCCGAAAGTGGCGCATTATAAAGGAAGCTCATAGTCTTATTCAGAGGCAGGCCGGTCGATTCAACGCATGGACATTTCTTCGCAACTTCCGCGCCTGCCGCTGCTGGATCTGCAGACCCATTCGCCGACGCGTCCCTCCAGTGCCATCAGTGAGGTGCTGGGGCCGCGGGAACGCATCGATGCCATTGTCCGACATGTGGTAAAACTCGAAAATGCGGTTCCCACAGACCCGCGCTCCGGCCAACAGCAGCGACAGGATCTTTACCGGGTCGTGCTGCAGATTGAGAACCGCAATATCGAAGCGCTCATCAACCGTCCCCTGCAAACCGGCCAGCAGCTCAGCATCCGCACGGCGCCCAATCAGCAGGTACAGGTCATCGCCGTGGATGGCAAACCGGTGGCCGCTCCTCCGGGGTCCGCGAACACAGCCGCGCCCACGCCGGTTCGGGGCGACGCGCTGATCGGCACGCTGGTGAATGCGCTGCGCCAGCACCTGCCGGGCCAGCAAAGCAGTGCAGGCCTGTTGCGTAATCTGGCCCTTCTGGTCCAGTCGGCGAACCCACAACCCGCCACAGGCAAGACGCTGTCCGGACTGACGACCGCGGGGCAAGCTTCCGGAAGCGGGCCGCTGTCCCCAACCGCTGACCGCGTCACGGGATCGACCGGTGGGCCCGCCACTGCCTCGACGGCCAGTTCAGGCACGTTTGCCATGCCGCGACTCCCCAACAACGTGGTCAGCGCCCTGGAACGCCTGTTTGCCAGCCTGCCGACACCCGCACAGGTGACCGAGCCGCGCGCGCTGCAACAGGCGGTACAGAACAGTGGTCTGTTCCTCGAGGCCCGCCTCGCGAACGCGGTACGCGATGCTGCCGGCGGACGTGCCGATGCCCAGGCCAGCGCCCGGACCGTTGTGCAGTCCGACCTGAAGGCCAACCTGATCCGTGCCTTCCAGGCGCTTGAGGCGCCCGCGCGCGAAGGCGCCGTCGCGCAGATACCGCGCCAGACCACCGCACTGACGCCGGACCAGGTGCTGCGGGTCTTGCGAACGGTCACCACCAGCAGTGGAACGGCACCCAATCCGGCTCCGCCCGGTGGTGTGGCCGGTAGCGTCTCGGGCGAGGCCCTGCAGCTGGGTTTTCCCGCCCCTGTTTCGGTGGCCGCGACGCCCGCCACCATTCCCTCCGGAGGGACGCTGGATCTCGCCCTGTCCGTGCTGCTACGTCAACTGGCAGCCAATATTTCGCGGATCACCGTGCAGCAGGTGCAAACCGCTGCCGCGCAACAGGGGGCTGGGCCGGAACCCGGTGCGCTCAACAGCTGGCAGGTCGAACTACCCGTCCGGCATGCAGACGGCAATGTGCAGGTATTCCAGTTTCGGATCGATGAAGAGGAGCGCCATGGCGGAGACGGCGAAAACAATGAGGAAAAAATCCGTCAGTGGAAGGTCACGCTGGCATTCGACCTGGCCCCGCTGGGCCCGATGTACGCGCAAATCCGGCTCTGGGATCAACACGTCGCGACGCGTTTCTGGGCCGAAAAGACGGCCACCCTGCAGGCGGTCCGCAGCGAACTGGATACACTCAAGCAGAAACTCGGCAACCTCGGGCTGCAGGTGGAGGAACTTGATTGCATGGAGGGTGCGCCGCCGGTGCGCAAAACCATGCTCAGCCAGCAACTGGTGGACGTCCGTACATGAAAAAGAACAAGCCGCCTGCCTCTGCAGTCGCCCTCACCTACGATCAGGCGAGCGCGCCACGGCTCAGTGCCAAGGGTGAAGGCGATCTGGCCGAGCAGATCATCGCGCTGGCGCGCGAGCATGGCGTACCACTTTATGAAAATGCAGAACTGACCCGGGTGCTGGGCCAGATGGACCTCGGCGACGAAATCCCGGAGATCCTCTATCTGACCATCGCCGAGATTATCGCGTTCGCCTATGTGATTCAGGGAAAATTCCCTAAGGACTGGCAGCCCGGTTCCGACAGTTAGCAATCGGTGTTACGGTGACTTTCCCCTATCGACAGGACACTGCTGTGCAGACCATTGAATTCCAGTCCCGGACCTATGATTACATCATCGTTGGCGCAGGCTCCGCCGGCTGCGTGCTTGCCAACCGCTTGAGTGCAGACAGCAAAAACAGCGTGTGCCTGCTTGAGGCGGGCCCGGAAGACACCAGCCCACTGATCCATATTCCGGCCGGCTTTCCCGGCGCCATGTTCAGCAAGTCCATCAACTGGCAGTACAACACCCCGCCGGAATCACAACTGGGGCACCGCGAACTGTTCTGGCCACGCGGAAAGACGCTGGGCGGCAGCAGCGCCATCAATGCCATGGTCTATAACCGCGGCAATCCGCGGGATTACGACGAGTGGGCCGAAGCGGGTTGCAGCGGTTGGGGCTGGAGTGACGTACTGCCCGTGTTCCGCGACCTGGAAGACAGCCAGTTGGGCAAGAGTGACCTGCATGGCGTGGGGGGAGAGCTCACCGTCTCGGAATTGCGGGACCCGCATCCACTGACGCAGGCGTATGTTGCGGCCGGTATGGAGGCCGGTTTCGCACACAACCCGGATTTCAACGGCAAGTCGCAGGACGGGGTCGGCATCTATCAGGTCACCCAACGGGACGGTCAGCGCTGCTCCAGCGCAACCGCCTTCCTGAGTGAGGCGGTACGCGCGCGCGCAAACCTCGACATCCTGACGCAAGCCCACGCCACCCGCATTACCTTCCAGGGCAAGCGCGCCAGCGGCATCTGTTACCAACAGGGCGGCCAGCCGCGCATTGCAGGTGCCCGCAAGGAAATCATCCTCGCCGGCGGCGCCATCAATTCACCGCAGTTGCTGCAACTTTCCGGTGTCGGTTCACCGGCGGCACTGGCCGCGCAGGGAATCCCCGTGGTGCATGACCTGCCCGGCGTCGGAGAAAACCTACAGGACCACCTCGATATCGTGCTGGTCTGGAAGCTCCGCCGTTGGACCGGTGTCAGTCATACACCGGACTTCATGGTCCGGGCCGTCCCGGACCTGCTTCGCTATCTGCGTGAAAAACGCGGCGTCCTGACCAGTAATTTCGCCGAGGGCGGCGGCTATTTGAAGACGCGCCCGGACGAAAGCCGACCGGATATCCAGCTGCATTTTGTGATCGCCCCTTTGAAAGACCACGGCCGCCAGTTGGTCCCATGGCATGGCATGAGCCTGCACGTGTGCAATCTGCGCCCGCAAAGCCGGGGCCGCGTCTCGCTCGCCAGCAGCAATCCATTGACACCTGCGCGCATCGAAGCCAACTATCTTTCCACCGAGGACGACCTCATCCGCATGCGCGACGGCGTCAAGCTGGCACGACGTATTTTTGACCAGCCGAGCCTGCAGGAACACATCCGCATCGAGGACACACCCGGTCCCGACTGCCAGAGTGATGCGGAGATCGAGCAATTCATTCGTGACAAGGCAGAAACCGTGTACCACCCGGTCGGCACCTGCCGGATGGGCTCGGACGCGCAGGCCGTGGTGGACCCGCAACTGCGTGTAGTGGGTCTGGAGGGGCTCCGCGTTGCGGACGCCTCCATCATGCCCACGCTGATCGGTGGGAACACCAATGCCCCCTGCATGATGATCGGGGAACAGTGCGCCCGCATGATTCTCGCCGAGGGCTCCCAGCCAGCGAAAACGGTGGGCAGTACCGCCAGGCGACGCCGCAGAAAAAAAGCCGACACGGCATCGACCGGCTGAGACGGATGTGGGCCGTCACAAACAGGCTTTTCCTATACTGACAGCCCCCCAGCACGGACGGAGTGACGCTTGAAACCACTGACACCGACGGAACATCGGGGCTACCGGGAGTTACATCTCGCGCTGGGTGCACTCCAGGAGCACTGGGGTGATCTGTCCGAGCGCATCCACAACCGCGAAGTCAGCGAAGTCCTACGGTTCGGGACGCACCGTGCCGGCGGCCTGATGCGGGAACTGAAATCTGTGACCGGAGAATACGGCAGCTACGGAGGGCCTCGCGCCCGCCGTGTAAGCCGGATCGCCGGGCTGGCTCAGAGCTGGTTACGCGATCCGTTTCTGGATCAGAGCCAGGCCGCCCGGGCGGCCACCACACACGCCAGCCATCTCTGCGTGCTGCTGGCCTACCTGGCGACTGCTGCCGAGCAGCGTCGTGACACGGAACGGGCGCGCCTGTTCAGAGCCTGGGAGAACCGCTTTGACGAACTCAGTGCGAAGGTGCGTGCCGCCGTCTGTACCATGGCCGGGGAGTCCGAAAGTACCCTGCCCGTCCATAACGGCCCGGTGGGCCGGATCGGCGAACAACTGGCCAGCGTCGCAGGCAACCTGATCGAGGCCGCAGACCAACGCCGCGCCGCGCCGCGCGACCAAACCGACTGACCGCCTAGGGCGCAGCGTTCCCGCTGTTGCTGCCCGGGCCATTGCCCTGCCCCGGGTTTCCGACTGCAGTCGACTGACAGGTCCGCGCACCGGGCGCATCCGAACTGATGCACAGCGGCGGGCTGATCTTGCCGGCATCGATTTCCTCCGGCGTCCACGGCCAGCGGACCCATTCCTTCCTTGAATACGCGCGCGTCAGGTCCGCGTAATGCGGTGAGGCGGGATCCGTCGCCTGGTTGTAGGTGATGAAGCCATCGGCAATGGGCTTACCGTTCTCGTCCCAGGTGACGGTCTGCACATAACTGTTACCGTACGTCACCCTGTAGCCACCTTCCTGCAGGCTGTTGCTGACGGCAATGGTGAACGCCCCCTCAAAACCCTCTCCCCCGAAAACCGGGATCGGCTCTGCGAGCGCATCGTGAATGCCGGAAATCTGTATTTCGCGGGTCGGCGCTGTCAGCGAAAAACCGCTTTGCTCAACACGCGTGACCGCATCGCCCAACGCCTCCTGCACTTCCGGATTCAGGAAGTTGATGTCGCGTGGTGTATTGACCGGGTCTGCACTGGAGTACCCAGTCTGCCAGATCGGACCACTGGCGCCCCGGACTTCGCGCCAGAACTCACGCCAGACATGCCCTCCGACATCATCCAGATTATTGCGCATGGTCCAGTTCGAAAGTACCGAACAGGCCTCACCGACTGCGACGGGGCCGCTGCGCGTCATGACGTTACCCTGACCCGCAGCGCAGACCGTGCTGAGCAGATCGTCACGCGCCAGTTGGGCGCTGTACACCTGGCTCGACAACACGATGTCCTGCAACTGCCGGGTGTCGCGGAACTTCGGTTCCGGATCCCCCGTGATATCCGTGTCCGTCGCATTCAGACGCCGCTGCACATTCAGGATACACAGCCGGGTGCGCAAGCTTCGCTCTGCATCCTCATCGCCGATAATGCGGGCAAAACCGGTGATCGGCTGTTCCGGATTCGTCAGCCAGTAGCTGTCGTTACAGTTGTGCACCCAGTCACTGCGCAACAGGGTCGGCAGATTGGA
>JBFKXW010000189.1:0-5746 GCA_041637915.1 Pseudomonadales bacterium
AGCAACCACGATCCCTTCATGGGGATGATGTTTCCAGTCTTTTCAGGGCGCCATGCGCCTGCTCAACGCCCCCGGATACAGCTTGCTGGTAGCGCGCGCGCGCCGCATCCAGCTGTCCCCGGGACTCCAGTACCTCCGCGAGCAGAAATGCGCCGAGTGCATGGCCGCGATCCGCCGCCTGGGTGAGCCAGTACTCGGCGGTTTCCATGCTTTGCGGGACCTGCTCGCCGCGGAAATGCAGGACGCCCAGCTGGATCTGTGCGGCAGCAAAGCCCTGAACGGCGGAAGCCTCGAACAATTGCAGGGCCCGATCCATGTCCTGCGGGACACCTTCGCCTTTCTGCAGCAGCACGGCCAGGTTGTTCTGGGCGATGGGATCGCCCCCGGCTACCGCCAGTTCGTAGTAGGCGACTGCTGCCTGCAGGCTCTGCTCCACACCAATCCCGAAATGGTGCGCCCACCCCATGTACTGGTGCCCCTGCGGATTGCCCTGCAGGGAGGCCTGCTGGGCCCAGTGCACGATCTGACCGGTATCACGTTGAACCCCTATGGCGAAGTCGTAGCGTCGCGCCATCTCCGCCTGTGATTCAGCATCGCCACCCTCCGCTGCACGGCGGATGTAGCGCGTGCCGACGCCAAGGTCCCGCTCAATTCCCAGACCACGTGAATACATCACGCCCAGCGCCTTGCAGGCTGCCACCATATCGGGATGGCTGGGCTGCATGGTGATGGACTGGAACAGGGCCAGTGCAGCAGGGTAGTCGCGTTGATTGAAGGCCTGCACCGCAACCTGCAGCGTGCTGCTGGCCGGTGCGGGCGCGGGCCTGTCCGTTGCGGGCCCCCCGGCACAGGCGCCCAATCCCAGCAGAAAGGGCAGGAGCAGCCAGCGCAGCGCCATCAGCAATTCAGCGGAGCGTGTCTGCAATCCTGGAGATCGCATCGTTGAGCAACTCCATGCTGGTCGCGAAAGACAGGCGCATATGGCCGGGTAGCCCGAAGGCGGAGCCGGGTACCAGCGCCACCCCGGCGCGCTCAATGAGATGTTCTGCGAACTGGAGGTCATCGCTGACGCCCGCGCACGCCTCAATGGCGCCGGCCACCCTTGGAAAGGCATAGAAGGTGCCGTCTCCCGCTGCGCAGTCAAATCCGGGCAGGCCATTCAGGCCCTCGACCACGGCGTCATGGCGTTCCCGGAATGACTTCAGCATCACCTGAACGCACGCCTGATCACCCTGCAGAGCTGCCGCTGCCGCTGCCTGTGAAATCGAGGCCGGGTTTGAAGTGCTTTGCGACTGGATCTTCTTCATCGCACCGATCAGCCGGGCCGGGCCGCCGGCATAGCCGATCCGCCAGCCGGTCATGGAATACGCCTTGGAAACGCCGTTCAGCACGATGGTCCGGTCATAAAGCTCCGGGCAGGCCATGACGATGTTGGAAAACGACTCTTCGGTCCAGAGGATGTGCTCGTACATGTCATCGGTGGCGATCAGAATGTCCGGGTGCTCCAGCAGCACCTCCGCCAGTGCACGCCACTCGGCGCGCGTGTAGGCCATACCCGACGGGTTCGACGGGCTGTTCAGCACCAGCATGCGGGTGCGCGGAGTGATGGCCTCGCGCAGTTGGTCGGGCGTGATCTTGAAGCGCTGATCCTGCCCGGCCGGCAGAATGACCGGAACCCCTTCGGCGATCAGTACCATGTCCGGGTAGGACACCCAGTAGGGTGCCGGAATAATGACCTCGTCTCCGGCATTCAGATGCGCCAGCGCGAGGTTGAAGAAGGACTGCTTGCCGCCGCAGGACACCAGAATCTGGTTGGGTTCATACCGCAACTGGTTGTCACGCTCAAACTTCGCGCGGATGGCTTCTTTCAATGCCGGCGTGCCATCCACCGCGGTGTACTTGGTCTGCCCGTCGCGGATGGCCTGTATCGCGGCTTCCTTGATGTGGTCCGGCGTATCGAAATCCGGCTCTCCTGCGCCAAGCCCGATGATGTCCTTGCCCGCTGCGCGCAGTTCTGCAGCGCGTGCTGTTACAGCCAGAGTCGGTGAAGGTTTGATCGACTGAACGCGATCGGATAACTGGATATCCACGAAAAACTCCCGGTGGGGTAAAGCAGAAGCAACAGTATAATACGGTGCCGGAAGCAACGCAGCGAAGGCGAGCAGGCGCACATGGCCAAATCAAGAACAGAGCGGGAGTTCGAGCTGGTCTCGGATTATCAGCCGGCCGGAGATCAGCCGACGGCGATTGCCGGGCTGATGGAAGGCCTGCAGGATGGCCTGCTTGCGCAAACACTGCTGGGCGTGACCGGTTCCGGCAAGACTTTTTCCATTGCCCACGTGATCGCCGAGATGAAGCGGCCGACCCTGGTACTGGCCCCCAACAAGACCCTGGCGGCGCAGTTGTACGGGGAGTTCAGGGAATTTTTCCCACATAACGCCGTGGAATACTTTGTCTCCTACTACGACTACTATCAGCCGGAAGCCTACGTTCCCTCCTCGGACACCTACATCGAGAAGGATTCCTCGGTGAATGAGCACATCGAACAGATGCGGCTGTCTGCCACCAAGGCGCTGGTGGAGCGCCGGGATGCAATCATCGTGTCGACGGTTTCCTGCATCTACGGTCTGGGGGATCCGGAGCTGTACCTGAAAATGGTGCTGCATGTCGTGCGCGGTGATCGCATTGATCAGCGCGGCGTACTGCGGCGACTGGCGGAGTTGCAGTACACCCGCAATGAGTTTGAACTCTCGCGTGGCACCTACCGGGTCAAGGGGGATGTGATTGATATCTTCCCTGCGGATGAGGAGAAGGATGCCATCCGGGTTTCACTGTTCGATGACGAGATCGAGGATATTGCGCTCTTTGACCCGCTCACGGGAGAAGTCCTGCAGCGGCTCGCACGCGTCACGATCTACCCGAAATCCCACTACGTCACGCCGCGGGAAACCATTATGAAAGCGGTGGAGCAGATCAAGGACGAATTGCGGGAGCGACTCGAGCAACTGCACAGCAGCAACAAGCTGGTGGAGGCGCAACGTCTGGGTGAACGTACCCGCTTTGATCTGGAGATGATGCAGGAACTGGGCTACTGCACCGGCATCGAGAACTATTCCCGCTATTTGTCAGGGCGCGCGCCCGGAGAACCGCCCCCGACGCTGTTCGACTACCTGCCCTCCGACGGATTGCTGGTGATCGATGAGTCGCATGTGACGGTGCCGCAGATCGGTGGCATGTACAAGGGGGACCGGTCACGCAAGGAAACGCTGGTTGAATACGGGTTCCGCCTGCCTTCCGCACTCGATAACCGGCCACTGCGGTTCGATGAATGGGAAAGGCTCGCCCCCCAGATGATTTTTGTATCAGCGACCCCGGGACCTTATGAACTGGAGCATGCCGGTCAACAGGTCGAGCAGGTGGTGCGTCCGACCGGACTGGTGGATCCGCAGGTTGAGATCCGTCCTGCGGATACCCAGGTGGATGACCTGCTCTCGGAAGTGCGCAAGCGGGTGGCGCAGGAAGAGCGGGTGCTGGTCACGACGCTGACCAAGCGCATGGCCGAGGATCTGACCGAGTACCTCAGCGAGCACGATGTGCGGGTGCGCTACCTGCACTCGGATATCGATACGGTGGAACGCGTCGAGATCATCCGCGACCTGCGGCTTGGGCGCTTTGACGTGCTGGTCGGGATCAACCTGCTGCGGGAGGGGCTCGACATGCCCGAAGTCTCTCTGGTTGCCATCCTGGATGCGGACAAGGAGGGTTTCCTGCGTTCGGACCGCTCGCTGATCCAGACCATCGGCCGGGCTGCACGCAACCTCAATGGCTCGGCGATCCTGTATGCCGACAAGATGACCGGTTCGATGCAGCGTGCCATCGATGAGACCACACGCCGGCGCAACGTGCAGCTGGCCCATAACGAGGAACATGGCATCACGCCGCGGGGTGTGCGGAAATCAGTGGGAGATATTCTGGAGGGCGCGGTGTCCACAGCACCGACCCGCGGGCGCAAGGGTCGCGACCGTGCGCCGGCGCCGTTGCGGGAGGTCGCGGAGCAGGAAGCGGTGTATGCAGAGGACGATCCGCGGCGTATCGGGAAGTTGATCGAGCAACTGGAAAAGAAAATGCATCAGCACGCCCGCGATCTGGAGTTTGAGGAAGCAGCGCGGGTTCGTGATCAGGTGACGCTACTGCGCGAACGTGTGTTCCGGACCATCGACGGCGGCTTGCGCTCCGCGTAATTCCTCCGGCGCGTTCAGTTGGAGGGTTCCAAAACGGCGCACAGGTGGTCCAGCAGCGTCTCGTCATCAATGGGTTTGTGCAACAGGCTGTGGGCGCCGGCCTGCCGCGAAGCCTCATCGTCGCCGTCCACATGGCGCGCGGTCAGTACCACAATGGCTATGTGCTGGTAGCGCGGATCGGCGCTGACCGACTTCATCAGGGCCAGTCCATCCATTTTTGGCATCATGATGTCCGTGAGCATCAGATGAATTTGATCGCCTCGTTCGGCCAGCACCTGTATGGCTTTATCGCCGTTGGCGGCACGATAGACCTCCATGCGCTGGGTGCGACAAAGCGCGGACAACGCGAACACATTGCGCATGTCGTCATCCACGATCAGGATGCCGCGATTGGCAAGGGTGTCGTGGCGATTCGGACCCTGCTCTCCGGCCTGCCCTCTGCAGGGCGAGGAAAGCCGTGAGATATCATTCGCCGACCGGATCGACTCTGGGGTCTGCAACGGGATTTCCAGCGTAAAGCAGCTGCCGGAAACCGGTGTGCTCTGCAGATGAATGGTGCCGCCCATCAGCAGCGCCAGGCGGTGCGAGATCGTCAGTCCCAGACCGGTGCCGCCATATTTTCTGCTCGCTCCCTGGTCCCCCTGTTCGAAGGGTTGGAAGATTCTTGCCGCCGCCTCGGCATCGACGCCAATGCCGGTGTCCTGCACACTGATCTGCAGCCAGCAGTGCTCGGCGTCCGGGTGCGTTTCGAGACGGACCAGGATGCTGCCCTGGTCCGTGAACTTCACCGCATTGCTGATGAGGTTGCCGACAATCTGCTCAATGCGCGCACGATCCAGCAGCACGATTTCGGGCACTTCCTCGCTGCGCTCAATCCGGAATGCCAGGTTCTTATCCTGCACCATCGGCCAGTAGCGTCCCTCCAGTCGTTCACACAGGGTCACCATGTCGGTTGGTGCCGGCAACACTTCCAGCGTGCCTGATTCAACCTTGGCCAGGTCGAGGATCTCATTGATGATCCTCAGCAGGGCTTCGCCAGACTCGTGGATCATGCGGGCATTTTCCGCGACTTCTTCGGGGAGCTCCCCCTCCTCGTTGCGGGCCAGCATGCCTGAGAGCACCAGCATGGCATTCAGCGGTGTGCGCAGTTCATGCGACATGTTGGCCAGGAAGTCTGATTTCGCGCGACTTGCCGCTTCTGCCTCCTCTGCTCGGGTTTCCGCCAGTGCCCGCGCATCGCGCAGGGCCCGGCTGGCTTCCTCGATCTGCCGGTTGCGTTCCTGCAGGGAACGGTTCGAGGCCTGCAATTCATTCTCCAGCCGGATGTGCTTACTGATGTCCTGAAAGGTAACCAGTTGGGCAGGCTGCTGGTTCCACTCGATTTCAGTGGACTGGATCTCGAGCGTCGCGCCCGGCAGGGTCTGAATCTGGGTGATCTCGCCGGTGACGGCGATGCCAAATTCTGCGCCCAAATCGAGTTCCACGGTGTCGCCGAACATTTCCTG
>JBFKXW010000190.1:0-5745 GCA_041637915.1 Pseudomonadales bacterium
ATCATCCTGCGCTGGCTGCAGAACGAGTATGACTGCGAGGTGGTGACCTTCACGGCGGACATCGGGCAGGGCGAGGAACTCGACCCGGCCCGGCGCCGCGCAGAGCAACTGGGCGTGAGCGAAATCTATGTCGAAGACCTGCGGGAGGATTTCTGCAGTGATTACGTGTTCCCCATGTTCCGGGCCAATGCGATCTACGAGGGCGAATACCTGCTCGGCACTTCCATCGCACGGCCGCTGATTGCACGCCGGCTGGTGGAGATCGCGCGGGAAACCGGTGCCGATGCCATTTCGCACGGTGCCACCGGCAAGGGCAATGATCAGGTCCGCTTCGAACTGGGCGCCTATGCGCTGGAGCCGGGTATCCGGGTGATCGCACCCTGGCGGGAATGGGACCTCAACTCGCGGGAATCTTTGCTGTCCTATGCGGCAGAACACGGTATTGATGTGGAAAAGCGCAAGGGTAACGAATCACCGTATTCCATGGACGCCAACCTCCTGCACATTTCCTACGAAGGCGGGGAACTGGAAGATCCCTGGGTGTCTCCGGAGGAGGCGATGTGGCGTTGGAGCGTGTCACCGGAAGCGGCCCCGGACGAAGCCGAAGAAATCGAGCTTGAATTCCGGGCCGGTGATCCGGTGGCCATCAATGGCGAGCCCCTGTCACCCGCAGCGATGCTGGCGCGGCTCAATGAAATCGGCGGCCGTCATGGGATCGGCCGGCTCGACATCGTTGAGAACCGCTATGTGGGCATGAAGTCCCGCGGCTGCTACGAGACACCCGGTGGCACCATCCTGCTGCGTGCGCATCGCGCCATCGAGTCGATCACGCTGGACCGTGAAGTGGCCCACATGAAGGACGAACTCATGCCTCGCTACGCAAGCCTGGTTTATAACGGCTACTGGTGGAGTCCGGAGCGCCAACTGCTGCAACGCATGATCGATGGCAGTCAGGATGTCGTGAACGGGCGCGTCCGTCTGCGCCTCTACAAGGGGAACGTGATCGTGACAGGGCGCGAGTCGGCCGGGGATTCCCTGTTTGACAGCCGCATCGCCACCTTCGAGGACGATGAGGGCGCCTATAACCAGGCCGATGCGCATGGCTTCATCCGCCTGAATGCACTGCGACTGCGCACGGGAGCCGCGCGCGGACGCTCCCCCGTCAAGTAGGGAATCCGGGTACTTTCTGCCAGCAGGGTGTGCCGGGGTCACCTATACTCACTGCAAGATTTCCGTACATTTCATACCTGTTCTGAGAGGGACGGGCGGCGTGGCGTGGTACCTGCATGTCTGAATCTGAGCCCGTTATTGTCATTGCGGGCGCCTCGTCGGAAAACCGCAGTGCGCTGCGGGAGTGGCTCTCCGATCTGAATGCGCTGGTGATCGAGTCCGGTGATCGGGCGTCCCTGGAAACGCTTGCCATCGAACACGACCCTGCCCTGCTGATCGTCGACAGTGATCTCCCGGAACTGGACGTTGCCGGGCTCCGCAATCATTTCCTTGCGGACGTGCAGCTGAGCCGTGTGCCGCTGCTGTTTCTGCTGAGCAGCGCAGAAGAGGTGCAAAGTGCGCGTGCCGGCACCGACGCGGGCGTCACGGACTCCCTGCGAAAACCGGTTTCCGAGGCACAGCTGCAGCGCAAGGCCGAGGTGGCGTTGCGCATGGCGGCGTTGCGCCCGCTGGTGGATCAGCTCGACCTGGAAGATGAGCGGATTCTTGAGTCGGGGCAGGGCCTGCTGGGCGTGGATGGTGAAGGCGCCATTCGTTTCGCGGATCCGGTCGCGCGCCAGGCGCTGGCAGCGCCGTTGGACGCACTGGAGCGCGTCTACATCGAGACACTTTTTGAGCGCCCGCACCAGGCGGTAACCGCGAAATGGCGTGATCACGTGATCTGCCGGACCTGTTCCAAGGGAAAACGGCTGCACGTGAAATCGGCCAATTTCCTGCGCGTGGATGGCGTCAGCCTGGCCGTGACCTATGTGGCTGCGCCGCTGCGCGAGACCGGCGAACTGTTTGCTGTAATCGCTTTTCAGGTGGTGGGTGCGCCGGTCGGTGACGGGGGGCCGCGGGCGGATGTATCCCGAACGGACCCATTGACCGGTTTGCCGGGTCGGAAGCGGCTGGAACTGGCGGTGGGCAATTGCATCGCGCGGGCCGAGGCCCGGGATGAGATTTTTGCGATCCTCTACCTCGATCTGGATCACTTCAAGTACGTCAATGACACGCTCGGGCATGACATTGGCGACCAGTTGCTGCAGCAGGTTTCCGGCCGCTTGAAGGGGCTGCTGGACGAAGACGATCTGCTCAGTCATCTGGGCAGTGACGAGTTTGCTTTCCTGCTCACCGACTTGCCGGATACCAAGCTCGCCGCGGTGGCGGCGGGGCGCGTGATTCACGCCATTGAAGAGCGCTTTCTGATCGAAGGGCACGAGATCTTCACCGGGTGCAGTGTGGGCATTGCCACCTATCCCCACTGTGGGGACCGGCCCCGCCTGCTGATCCGAAATGCGGCCACTGCCTTGCACCGCGCCAAGAGCGCCGGTCGCCATCAGTTTGAGTTCTACACCGCGGAGATGAACCGCCAGAACATCACGCGGATGCGGATTGAGACCGCGCTGCATCACGCCTTGGAGCGGGATGAGTTTGCGGTGCATTACCTGCCCCTGTACGAAACCCGCACCGGTGAAATTGTCGGATTCGAGGGTCTCATCCGCTGGCCCGGCCCGGATGGTGAGCCGGGCCTGCCCGATACTTTCATGGATGTGGCGGAGGAGTGCGGCCTGATGCCCGAAATCAGCCGCTGGGTACTGGCCCGCATCTGTGCCGACTGTGCTGCGCTGCGGGGGCGATATCCCGCCGCGCGGGACAAGTTGTTTGCCATCAACATGCCGACATCGCAGTTGGTGCAACCCGGGTTCCTGCATGACCTGCGCATGGTATTGAGCGAAACGCAGGTCCCGGCGGAGGCCCTGCTGCTGGATCTGACGGAGCGCGCGCTGGCGCGCAGCCTGCCCGAGTGTGTACCGGTGCTCAGCGGGCTGATCGGCGAGGGAGTACGGCTGGTGCTCGACGATCTGGGTGCAGGTTATTCCTCGCTGAAGTTCCTTCGCGATATTGACCTGTTCGCCATTAAGCTGGACCGCAGCCTGATTGAGGATATCGAGGGCAGTGAACGCAATCTGCATATTGTGCGGAGCATCATTGCCATGTCGCACAGTCTCGGTCTCAATGCGATCGCCGAGGGAGTGGAAACAGAGGGCCAGTACGAATTGCTGCGCCGCAAGCGTTGTGACTGGGTACAGGGCTTCCTGTTCACGGAGCCTCTGGATCTGGACGCCGTCGCGGCGCTGCTGGCCAATGAGGGGGATGCCGAACCCGCCTGAGCCATGATCCCGGTTGGCATAAAAAAGCCCGGCGACGCCGGGCTTTCTCGTGGTTCGGGCGAGTTGGCTCAGGGGAGCGCGTCGACCACATCGTTCACAATGCCGCCGATATCGCTCCCGGCGTCGCCGAGGTCTGCCGGCAGGTTGTTGACGATGTCATCCAGCGATGCGCCGGGATCTAGCAACAGGACCTGTTCAATAATGTCATTGATGGTGCCGCCCACATCGCTCAGCGCACTCTCCACCGGACCGACCGGCGGGAAACTGTTCTCCAGATCAGAGCTCATGGGGACCTGCGCGTCCACGCCGTAGTCATAGTCTTCCACGTCATAGCCAGACAGTGGGGGCTGGTCGTAGTCGACTCCCCAATGGCCCCACTCGTAGGGGGATTCCTGTGCCTGCGCGAGGCCGGCCGCCAGGGACAGGCAGACCAGCAGGGGGAATTTCTTCATGTTCGCCATTCCTTACTTGCTGCAGCGAAGCGGCTGATCCGCAATGCCGACTACTTTCCCAAGTATATGGCTCTGGTTGCGAATCAACCAATTGTCCGGAAGTACCAGCCTGCCGACAGAATCTCGCGAAGTTCTGCTCAATGCTCGCTATTTGAACTTCCGGCTGGCCGTGAAACGGACCTCGGTGCGGTCGTATTCAAAAATCTCTGCATTGGACTGGTTGTCTGTATAGGTCACAAAGCTGCCCAGCACCCAGTTGTCGAGCCAGCCGATCCCCAGGCGCGGGAATGAAATCTGCCCGCCCAGGTCGACCTTGTGTTCGCGACTGCGCCGGCCTTTGCCGCTGGAGGGCTCCACGCCCTCGTAGTCGGACACCCGGTAGCTGTAGCGCCCCTGCACGGACGAGTCTTCGGACATCTTCCAGCGCAACCCGAGAAAGCCCTCCAGTGCGTCATGTTCCTGCCGTTCCTGTTCCGCATGCTGGTCGTAGTACTTGATGCCGGTGGAGAACGCCACGCTGGAGTCGTAAAAAAGCCGGGCGTAACTGAGTTGTCCGCCCAGGCGGATGCCTTCGCGTCCCTCATTGGCGCTATTGACGTATTCCCGGTGCTGCACGATGCCGTCCACGGTGTATTCGCCATGCCCGGTGATCCAGGTGAAGGAAGGATTCAGGCTGGAGAACACGGCCAGCGGATCGTCGCTCTGACGGATGTAATCCACTTGCAGGTTGAGCTTGGCGCGCCAGTCGCGGGTGACGAACAGCGCCGGACCGGTGCTCAGGCTGATCACATCGATATTGAAATCCTTTTCGTCCTTGTAGGTCTTCCGGTAGACCGAGGCCTGACTCTGCCACAGCAGTTGTCCGGCCCGGTCGCCGACCTGCAGCGTGCCAGGAAAGGTGTAGGTGTGATTCATGCGCGCAGCAATGGTTGCGAAGATGTCCTCGCGGTTGCTGACGCCGGTCAATGGCTGGTTGAAGCCGTCCACGATGTCCGAGCCCGGCCCCTGGTTGACGTTGTCATCTTCGCCGCCGCCGAGGGCGACTTCGTAGACGAAGCGGTGTTTCTGTTTGCGCGCCTGCGCGCGGCGTTTCTCGATCAGGCTGAGGAAGTTCTCCACATTTTTGCGGACGGCTTCCGGCGTGTTGGGTACCTTCAGCACCTCGCGAGCGAGCCGCTCGGCCTCTTCGAAGACCAGCGCCCGGTAATAGGCAACAGCCAGTTCGATCTTGGCGCGGTGCGATTGTGGCGCCTGCGCGAGTACGCCGTGCAATGCCTCGATCGCGGCGTACAGGTTGCCGGCGTCCCGCTCGATGATCGCAGAGTTGAAGACTTCCACCAGCTCCGGGCTGGCGCTCTCTCCCTCCGCCAGTACGCCAAGCGGCACGGCCAGCAGCGCGATACTGCCACAGGCGAGCAGCCGGCCGCCGGGTGACCGGTTCGTGTTCAGTCGGGTTTTGTGCTTCCGTCCAGACCTGATGCGACGCCGTTTCTGCGGGTCTCCATATTTGTGCACCGCGATGCCTTCCTGCTTGGCGGATCTATCGCGAAAGCATAGTTAAGGAGCCGCTCGCCCGCCAAATACGAGCGCCACGGACGCGCTTTCCCGGGTATGCTTGGTCTATGCTTAGCGCAGGCAATCCGCCAGTGCGGATTGCGGATAGTGAGGAGAGATCCGTGGGAGATACCGTACGGCGAGCGCGGCGGCGCAATCTGATCATGTACCTGAAGGTGTTTGAGCAGGGCAAGGAGGGCGGCGAACCCTTTGCGCACCTGGTGGATATTTCCGATGGCGGCATGATGCTGATGAGCCAGTCTGCCATGCAACCCAGGCAGGATTACCAGCTCAGCATCCGGCTGCCGTATCCGATCGACGGCACCAGCGACATCAAGATCAATGCACACTGTCTC
>JBFKXW010000191.1:0-5745 GCA_041637915.1 Pseudomonadales bacterium
CAGGCCGGCCGGGTGTGGCCAACCTGGGTTCGCGACCGACGGTGAATGGTGCGGAAGAGCGCCTGGAGGTGCACCTGTTCGACTTCGCAGGGGACCTGTACGGGAAGCGGCTCCGGGTGGAATTCGTTGCGCGCATCCGCGACGAGCAGAAGTTCGACAGCCTCGATGCCTTGCGGGCAAAAATCAACGAAGACATGGAACAGGCCCGGGTCATGCTGGGCAGGCAAAAAGATGACTGATTATAAAAGCACACTGAATCTGCCGAAGACGGCATTTCCGATGAAGGCCAACCTGGCCAACCGGGAGCCGGAGACCCTCCGCCGCTGGGAGGAGCAGGACCTGTATGGCGAGATTCGCAAGGCACGCGCCGGTGCTGAAAAGTTCATCCTGCACGATGGCCCGCCCTATGCCAACGGGGATATTCATATCGGTCATGCCGTCAACAAGATCCTGAAGGACATCATCGTCAAGGCGAAAACGCTGGATGGTTTCGATGCGCCGTATGTGCCGGGCTGGGATTGTCATGGTCTGCCCATCGAACATGCCGTCGAAAAGAAACACGGAAAGGCAGGGCGCAAACTCAGCGTGCATGCGTTCCGGGACCAGTGCCGTGCGTTCGCACAGGCACAGGTGGAAACGCAGCGGCGGGATTTCAAGCGTCTTGGCGTGCTGGGCGACTGGGATGCCCCGTACCTGACCATGAACTTCTCGTTCGAGGCGGACATCATCCGGGCGTTGGGGCGCATCTATCAACGGGGTCACATCGTACAGGGCTTCAAGCCAGTGCACTGGTGCCTGGATTGCGGTTCCGCGCTGGCCGAGGCGGAAGTGGAGTACGCAGACCACACCTCGCCTTCCATCGATGTGGTCTTCCCGGTGGTTGAACCCGACCGGATGGCCGCAGCGGTCGGCGCGGACCTCGCAGGCGATCTGCCCGTCGGCGTGGTGATCTGGACCACCACACCCTGGACGCTGCCCGCCAACCAGGCAGTCTGTCTGCATCCGGAACTGGACTATGTGCTGGTGCGCACGCCGGCGCACGGATACCTGCTGCTGGCGGATGCGCTGCATGCTGCCGCACTGGCCCGTGCCGGCATGGAGGACTGCGAGGTTGTGGGCCGTTGCAAGGGTGCTGCACTGGAGCATCTGTCCCTGCACCATCCATTCAATGACCGGCAGGTGCCGGTGATTCTCGGGACGCACGTCACCACCGAAGCCGGCACCGGTTGCGTGCACACAGCCCCCGGGCATGGGCTGGACGATTTCCACGTTGGTAACCAGTACGGCCTGGAAGTGGTGAACCCGGTCGATGGTCACGGCGTTTTTCGCGAGGACACGCCGCTGTTCGCCGGGCAACATGTCTTCAAGGCCAACGATGCAGTCATCGAGACCTTGCGTACCCGCGGCCACCTGTTGCAGGCCTCCCGCTTCGATCACAGCTATCCGCATTGCTGGCGGCACAAGACGCCGGTGATTTTCCGTGCCACGCCGCAATGGTTCATCAGCATGACCGAGCAGGGCCTGCTGGAGGCAGCCAAGGCAGAGATCGAGAAGGTCGCCTGGATGCCGGGGTGGGGCAAGGCGCGTATCGACGCCATGACCAGTGGCCGCCCGGACTGGTGCATTTCACGCCAGCGCTACTGGGGTGTGCCGATTGCACTCTTCGTGGATCGGGACGGCGGTCACGCGCACCCGCGCACTGCCGAGCTGATCGAGCAGGTGGCGGTACGCGTGGAGCAGGGCGGAATCGACGCCTGGTTCGAACTTGAGCCCGCAGAATTGCTCGGTGAGGATGCCGATCGGTACGAGAAGATCACAGATACGCTGGATGTCTGGTTTGATTCCGGCGTCACGCATTCCTGCGTGCTGGGCGAGTCGCGTGGTCTGCCGTTTCCCGCCGACCTGTACCTCGAAGGTTCCGATCAGCACCGGGGCTGGTTCCAGTCGTCGCTGCTTTCCAGTGTGGCCATGTACGGTGAAGCGCCGTATCGCGCCGTGCTGACCCATGGCTTCACCGTCGATGCGGATGGCCGCAAGATGTCGAAGTCTCTGGGCAATGTGGTCGCGCCGCAGAAGGTGATGAACGCATTGGGCGCGGACATTCTGCGTCTGTGGGTGGCAGCCACGGATTACCGTGGCGAGATGTCCGTGTCGGATGAGATCCTCAAGCGCACGGCGGATTCCTACCGCCGTATCCGCAATACCGCACGCTTCCTGTTGGCGAACCTGGACGGCTTCGACCCGGCGCAGCACCGCGTGCCGGCGGCGGAACTGCTGGAACTGGACCGCTGGCTGTTGCAGCGTGCCGCTGGCCTGCAGGAGGAAATCCTGGCGGCGTATACCCACTACCAGTTTCACGTCATTTATCAGAAGCTGCACAATTTCTGCGTGCTGGAACTGGGTGGTTTTTACCTGGATATCATCAAGGACCGCCAGTACACCATGCCGGCGCACAGCCGTGGGCGGCGTTCTGCGCAGACCGCTCTGTATCATGTGGCAGAGGCGTTCGTACGCTGGATCGCGCCGATCCTGAGCTTTACTGCCGACGAAATCTGGCCGCTGTTGCCGGGAGCTCGCGACGGCAGTGTCTTTACGGCGAACTGGCATGACGGGTTCTCTGCGTATGCAGCGCCTGGCTCGATCAGTGCGCAGGAATGGCAGCAGATCATGCAGGTGCGTGGCGAAGTGAACCGCATTCTGGAGTCTCTGCGCGCGGACGGAAAAATCGGCGCAGCCCTGCAGGCCGATGTGGAACTGCAGTGTGATGCGGCACTCGCCAAGGTGCTTATGAAAACCGGCGATGAACTGCGCTTCGTGCTGATCTCCTCCGCAGCCTGCGTGGCGCCGCTGGACGGGGCTGCCAGCGACGGGGAACAAACCAGCCTGCCGGGCTTGCGGGTTCGGGTACGGTCGGCCGCCGGCGGGAAGTGCGTTCGTTGCTGGCATTACCGGGAGGATGTGGGTTCCGTGGCAGCACACCCGGAGATCTGTGGGCGCTGCGTCAGCAATGTCGAGGGTGATGGCGAAGTCCGTCACATTGCCTGAGCTGGCCCGCATGACCATGGAACCGCAGTGGGAGTCTGAATCTGTCTGGCGCAGGATGCGCTGGCTGTGGCTGTCTCTGCTGGTGGTGGTGCTGGATCTTGCCACCAAAGCGATGGCGAGTTCCCTGCTTCGCTATGCGGAACCGGTCGCCGTGTTGCCGGTGCTGGATCTGACCCTGGTGCATAACACCGGTGCGGCGTTCAGCATGCTGGCGGATGCCGGAGGCTGGCAGCGTTACTTTTTCATCGGTGTGGCCGTATTGATCAGTGGCGTTCTGATGGTCTGGATTCTGCGGTTGCCGTCCTCTGAACGCTGGCAGGCGGCTGCGCTGGCACTGGTGCTGGGTGGGGCGCTCGGGAATCTCTACGACCGCGTGACCCTGGGCTACGTTGTGGACTTTATCTCCGTGCACTACGAGCGCTGGTATTTTCCCGCCTTCAACATTGCTGATTCTGCGATCACCGTGGGGGCGGTCATGATTTTCATTGATATGTTTCGGTCGGAGCACCGCGCATGAGTGATACGTACCTTACCGGGCCCGGCATGCAGATGACGCTGCATTTTGCGCTTGGATTGCCGGATGGCAGCGAGGTGGACTCGACTTTTGATAAAGCACCGGCAACGTTCCGTTGGGGCGATGGCAGTCTTTTGCCCGGATTTGAGCAGGCGTTGGTCGGGTTGCCGGCCGGCACCGAGACGACGGTGACCATTCCGGCAGAAGCAGCCTTCGGTGCGCCGAACCCGAACAACGTCCATACCTTTCGCCGCGATCAGATGCCGACTGAGCTGGAACCCGAGGCCGGCATGATGCTCGCATTTACCGATCCCGGCGGGAATGAGTTGCCCGGGGTGATCGCGGCCGTGGAGGGGGACCTGGTGCGGGTGGATTTCAATCACCCGCTGGCCGGCCATGATATTGTGTTTCGAGTGCACATTCTGGATGTGCGCCCCACGATGGAGTCCTGAACCGTGAGTGAATTGCAGGTCAGACTGGCGAATCCACGCGGCTTCTGTGCCGGGGTGGACCGTGCCATTGAGATCGTCAATCGTGCGCTGGAGGTGTTCGGTCCGCCCATCTACGTGCGCCACGAGGTGGTGCATAACCGCTACGTGGTGGATGATCTGACCGCGCGTGGCGCCATTTTTGTGGATGAACTGGACGAGATTCCGGACGACTGCATTGTCATCTTCAGCGCGCACGGCGTGTCGCGTGCCGTGCAGGAGGAGGCGCGCCGCCGCCAGTTCAAGGTGTTCGATGCGACCTGCCCACTGGTGACCAAAGTGCACATGGAGGTGGCGCGGTACAGCCAGGACGGTCGCGAGTGCATCCTGATCGGTCACGCCGGTCATCCTGAGGTCGAGGGTACCATGGGCCAATATGACCGCAGCCGGGGCGGGAATATTTACCTCGTCGAGGATGTCGAGGATGTGGCCCGGCTGCAGGTGAAGGATCCCGAGCACCTGTTTTACGTCACCCAGACCACGCTTTCTGTCGACGATACGGCGCGGGTGATCGATGCCCTGCGAGAACGATTTCCGGGCATTCATGGCCCGCGCAAGGACGACATCTGCTACGCCACGCAGAACCGCCAGGACGCCGTGAAAGCGCTCGCCGGGCAGTGTGATCTCGTGCTGGTCGTCGGCTCGCCGAACAGCTCCAACAGCAACCGTCTGCGGGAGATTGCAGAACGACTGGGCGCAAAGGCCTACCTGATCGACAGTGCCGCGGATATCAATCGCAGCTGGTTGTCGGAGAGTCGTGCGGTCGGCGTCACCGCGGGGGCCAGTGCGCCGGAATTGCTGGTGCAAGAGGTGGTCGAACAGCTGCGCGACTGGGGTGTGGAGGCTCCGCTGGAGATGCAGGGTCGCGCTGAGAATATTGTCTTCTCCATGCCGAGGGAATTACGACTCAAGGAAGTCGGGTAGGCGCGCGTACGAATCATTCGCACGCGACCGGCCTGCCGCTGGCCATTTCCACGACGCCGTCACCATCCCGGTCCCGTGCGATGCGGCTGTGGCCGAGCTTGTTGACGATCACCACGGCGGCGTGACGAAGATTTCCGTCCGGCGGGCAGTACACGAAACTGCCGTTCTGCGCTGCCGTGTGTCCCAGCGGCAGGAACTGCAACCAGGGTTTTTTCCGGAACGCACGCCAGGTCAGGGTGCCGCGAGCGTCGGCAGCGTGCACCATGCGCAGGACGGGTTCATCCGCGCTGCGTGACCCGTCTTCATTGCGGTCCGCAAACACCATCAGGGCGTTTTGCCATTCACCCGAGCAGGTTTTGCCGCCATCCGTCGGGCACAGCGTGACCGCATGGCGCAGGGATACGCTGCTGTTGCGCGCCATGCGGATGGCATCGATCAATGCGGATGCCGTGGTACGTGCCTGAAAGCGGGCCAGCACCGGCTGCCAGGCGGCGGCGACATTCTGGGTAAGGATGCCGATGACGGCGAGCAGCGCCACCACCTCCACCAGCGTGCGCCCGCCAACCCTGTGCCTGCTGCATGCGTTCAATGTTCATTACCCCCGCGTCGCCGGTTCCCGGTTTTCAACATCCTGCGGCCGGCGAGTATAGTGAGGGCCAGTTCCCATCCGTGTAGGACATTTCCGAGCATGGCTGTCCGTTCTTCCACCGCTGTATCGCACCCGGACACTCTCATCGTGGGTGGTGGTGTGATCGGGATGATGCTGGCGCGGGG
>JBFKXW010000192.1:0-5727 GCA_041637915.1 Pseudomonadales bacterium
CAGCAAGGTCCGGTTCAATGACGGACTGGCCTCAGGATGCGCAGGCAGCCCTTTCCCTGGCCCGCTGGCGGAGTCGCCGCGGCATGCTGGAGCTGGATTTCTTTCTGGTGGATTTCGTCGCGCAGGTGGTGCCCACGCTGGACGCTTCCGCGCAGCAGGTGTACTACCGCTTGTTGGCGTGCGAAGACGTTGAATTGCACGGCTGGCTGACCGGCGACGGCGCGCCGGAGGATGTGGAGCTCCGCGGGATGGTGGAGCAGATCCGCAAACATGCCGCCGAACGTCCTGCTTGAACTGAACCCTTCCCGGCAGTGGCGGGCCCTCTGCCTGGGCCTGCTGGCTGTCGTGTGTCTGCTGCTGCCGCTCAGCGGTGCCGCGAAATCCGTGCAATGCCTGGTGCTGGCTGGCACCGTGCTGGCGGTACTCGTCGCATTGCGGGAGAACGGCTGGGTGGGGGGGCGGCCGCCACCGGCAGTCAGTCATGGCCCGGACGGCTGGCGACTGCGTGAGCAGGTGGCCTCCGACTGGCGCGCGACCCGGCTTCGGACGGATTATCTGGTCACCGGATGGCTCGTGATCCTGCGTTTCCAGGAGCCGGCCGGACGGGCGCGCTCCGTGCTGGTGTTGCCGGATATGGCGGACCCGGAGGGCCTGCGTCGGCTGCGCATGGTGCTGCGCTGGTGGCCGGAGGTAATGCGTTCCGCCTAGTGGGGTGTCGGGGTCAGAATGGTGTCGGCCGCCGTGCTGTCGGTCTCCGGATAGTCCAGCGTGTAGTGGAGCCCGCGACTCTCGCGCCGCCGCATGGCGGAGTCGATGATCAGGGCGGCCACTTCCACCAGGTTGCGAAGTTCCAGCAGGTCATTGCTGACGCGGTAGTTGCTGTAAAACTCGTGAATTTCCCGGCGCAGCAGTTCCACCCGATGTCGGGCGCGCTGAATCCGCTTGTTGGTGCGCACAATGCCGACGTAATTCCACATGAAGCGGCGCAACTCATGCCAGTTGTGGGCGATCACGACGTCCTCGTCCGAGTCCGTGACCTGGCTCTCATCCCAGTCGGGAAATTGCGCCGGGCGCGGCGCGTCCTGCAGGTGCTGCCCGATGTGCCGCGCGCAGCTGCTGCCATATACGATGCATTCCATCAGGGAGTTGCTGGCCATCCGGTTGGCGCCGTGCAGTCCGGTACAACTGGTCTCACCAATGGCATACAGGCCTGGCACATCCGTGCAGCCATTACTGTCCACGAGCACGCCCCCGCAGGTGTAGTGCGCGGCCGGCACCACGGGCACGGGTTCCTTTGACAGGTCGAAACCGAAGTCCAGGCAGCGCTGCCAGACAGTCGGAAAATGTTCCTGCAGCCACGCGGCCGGCTTGTCGCTGATGTCGAGATAGACGCAGTCCACCCCGAGCCGTTTCATCTCATGGTCGATCGCGCGGGCGACGATGTCTCGCGGCGCCAGCTCGGCGCGTTCATCAAACCGTGGCATGAAGCGGCTTCCATCGGGGAGCAGCAGGCGGGCACCCTCACCACGCAGGGCCTCTGTCAGCAGGAAAGATTTTGCCTGCGGGTGGTACAGGCAGGTGGGGTGGAACTGATTGAATTCCATGTTGGCGACCCGGCAGCCGGCCCGCCACGCCATGGCGATGCCGTCGCCGGTCGCGCCGTCCGGGTTGCTGGTGTACAGGTACACCTTGCTGGCGCCACCGCAGGCGAGGATCACTGCCCGGCTGCGAAAGGTTTCCACCCGCCCGGTTTCCCGGTTCAGTACATACGCGCCCGCGCAGTGGCCGGAGTCCCGGCTGATCAGCAGGTCCACGGCGACGCGCTGGGAGTACACGTCGATGTCCGGCCGGGTCGCAACCTGCTTCTGCAGGGTTTCCGAGATGGCCTGTCCGGTCGCATCCTGCGCATGCATAATGCGGCGCCGGCTGTGACCACCTTCCTGGTTGAGATGAAAATCTGTACTGCCATCCGGACGGGTCTCGGTGCTGAAGGGCACACCCATCTCCACCAGCCAGTCGATCGCGGAACGGCTCTGCTCGACGATGTTCCGGACTGATTCCTCATTGCACAGTCCGGCGCCGGCATTGAGCGTATCGGCGATATGCGCCTCGACGGAATCCTCCTCCGACACCACGCCGGCGACGCCACCCTGGGCATGCCAGGTGGAGCCGGCGCCAGCGTCCCCCTTGTTCAGCAGTGCGATCCGCGTGCCAGTGGGCAGCCGGAGTGCTGCAGTCAGGCCGGCAGCGCCACTGCCGACAATCAGCACATCGTAGTCCGGAGGGTTCATGCGTGGGATACCCCGCAGGCGATCATGGAGACGGGCGGCAGGATGCCGTTGGTCGCTATAATAAGGCCGGTAGCGGGAAGAATGAAAAGGAATTGCTTGCAAGCGGCAGCGGTTTCCGGATGATGACCGGTTTTTCCGGCAGTTTGTGGGTGGATTTCGCATGGAACGGCAGTCGGCCGGGACGAACTTTGTAGGCAATTGGCGGTCACAATGGGAAGCGAAAGTGCTAAGCCTGCCGGCGGTGCTGAAGAGAGTTAGCGCTGCATGACATCAGAGCAGGAAAGTGATCGCGGGCTGGTTCGCAGGGTTCAGAAAGGGGACAAGCGGGCCTTTGATCTGCTCGTGTTGAAGTATCAGCACAAGATCATCAGCCTGGTGGGGCGTTACGTGCATGACCATCATGAGGCGCAGGACGTCGCGCAGGAGGCCTTTATCAAGGCCTACCGCGCTCTCGGGAACTTTCGTGGGGACAGTGCGTTCTACACGTGGCTATACCGCATCGCCATCAACACAGCAAAAAATTATCTGGTGGCGCGATCGCGGCGTCCGCCCGGGGTGGACGTGGAGGTCGAGGACGCGGAGCACTTTGATGGTGACAATGCACTCAAGGACCTGGCCACACCGGAGGGAGGTTTGCGGGTGCGTGAGTTGGAGCGTGCCGTGCATGAAGCGGTCGCGAACCTCCCGGAGGAGTTGCGGACTGCGATCATGCTGCGCGAGTACGATGGCCTCAGTTACGAGGACATCGCCGGCATCATGGAGTGCCCGGTGGGCACAGTGCGCTCGCGGATCTTCCGGGCGCGCGAGGCAATCGACCTGAAAATCAGGCCCTTATTGAACTGACTATGACTGGCATGAAAGAAATGAAAAAAGAAGAGCAGGAAAGCCGCGCCCCCGCGGAAATGTTGTCGAGGTTGATGGACGAGCCGCTGGGCGACTTCGAACTGCGCCGACTGTTGTCCGAGGTCGAGAAGTCACCAGAGGAAGAGCTGTCGCAGTGGCGCCGCTATCAGGCGATGCGAGCCGTGTTGCGCGGGGAACCGTTGCAGCAGGATTCCATGGATCTCACCGCAGCAGTGCGATCCGCGATTGCGCAAGAGTCAGTGCCGGTCGCCGAGACCCGGAATGCCCCGGCCGGCCGGGTGGGCGCGTTGGGTGGACTGGCAGTCGCAGCCAGCGTGATGTTCGCTGCCGTGTTGCTGGTGCGCACGGTCAGCACGGAACCGGGTGGCGGCGCGCCGGACGTGGCGCAGGCCCCGGCGGAAACGCCGGTGGTGGCCGTGGCCCCGGCACCCGCTGACGTGCGGCCTGCGCAAACGGAAATCATCCGCAGCGCGGATGTGCGGATTCCGCAGCCTGCCCGCTCGCCGCAGCCAAATGTGTACCTGGTGCGTCACGCGGAGTTCTCCACTTTTGCAGGTTCCGGCGCGATGATGCCGTACGCGCGGGTGGCGACTTCTGACGCCGGCAACTAGGAAAATTCGGCAAGTCGTGGGTGTTTATCTCTTGAAATTGAGTCGTCTGCTCATTGCGCTCGCCATCACTGCAGGGATGGCGGTGCCCGGCACCTTGCTTGCTGCCGAAACGGAGGCGGAGCAATGGCTCCAGCGTATGCAGGAGGCCTTCCGGGAACACTCTTATCGCGGGACATTTGTCTATGCACACGGAGACCAGTTGCGCACGCTGCGGGTGCTGCATGATGGGGATGCCGACAATGAGCGCGAGAAGGTAACCGAACTGGAAGGCGGGATGCGTGAAGTGTTGCGGGTGGGGGATATGGTCACATGCCGGCTGCCGGAAGCAAGTAGCGGCAAAAGCGATTACTGCCCGCACACCGGGCCGTTTTCGCGCGCCCTTTTTGAGGACGTGAACCAGCTGCACGGCAGTTATCGGATTTCGATGGCCGGGCGGGACCGGGTGGCCGGCCGCGAGTCCCTCGCGGTTTCCATTCTGCCACTGGATGAACACCGGTACGGCTACGAGCTGTGGCTGGATCAGGAGTCCGCCATGCTGCTCGGCTGCCTGCTGCGGGACCGGAACGGCAAGGTGCTGGAGCGCTTTCAGTTTATCGAGCTGGAACTGGACGTGAAGATTCCGGAGTCTGAATTCCAGCTCGGCGAGGGAGACGTTACGCATCACCATCTGGACGTCAATGCGCACATGGTGGCTGCAGACGATGGCGGTCACTGGAATCTGAAATGGATGCCGGACGGCTTTCGCGCCGTGACAAAGATGCCGGCGCATGCTGCACGGTCCGGTGCGCGGCTTTACACGGACGGGCTGGCCCGCGTTTCAGTATTTGTGGAACGTCTTGAGGATCCCATGCCGGGTGAAACGACCCGGATGGGCGCCACGGTCGCGGTATCCCGCGTCCTCGCAGATGCCGACACTCGCTGGCTGGTTACCGTGGTCGGTGAGGTGCCGGAGGGCACGGCTCGGAAAATGGCCCAGTCGGTGGCCATCACCGGGCACTGAGCGATGTCGCAGGCCATGGTGGAGGAATGCGGCCGCGTCGTGGCCGTGGAAAATTCGGGCGTCTGGGTCGCTACGCTCTCGCGCACCGGTTGTGGTCGCTGCGACCAGCCCGGCGGGTGTGGCCGTCAGTCCCTGTTCAGACTCTTTGGACAGCGCCAGCACCACGTGCTGGCGCACATTGTGGACGGTGAAACCGATGAGAATGCCCGGGCGCTGACCGCCGGTGACAGCGTGACAATTGGCATTCCGGAAGGATTGCTGCTCCGGGCCTCCCTGACCCTGTATCTGCTGCCTCTGCTGGGCCTGCTGGCCGGTGCCCTGGCGGGACACGGTTGGGCCGGCGAATCCGCCAGCATCCTGCTGGGGCTGGTGGGTGTCGCAACAGGCTTTGTGCTGGCGAGATGGGTCGCCCGGACTCATCTGCAGGACGAGGCCTGGCACCCTGTTGTGCTGCGGCGCCTGACGACCGGCGTTGAGTGGGTGCAGCCATCCTGATTCGGACCGTTTCTGTTAAGGTGGCGCGCAGGTCGAATCGGTCACCGTTGCCTGGAGAGTTCGCTTGACCCAATCGCATACGATTCCCGCTCTAGTTCGCCTGTTGGGCGCCCTCATCCTGCTCGCAGGCATGCCGCTGCAGGCCCACGAAGGCTTGCCGGATTTCACCGCGCTGGTGGAAAAGCGTGCGGCCGGGGTGGTGAATATCCGCACGGAACAGCAGGAGGAGGAAGTGAGTGGCGGGCCGCACGGGGAAGTGCCGGAGGAGTTCTCTGAATTCCTGCGCCGCTTCTGGGGCCAGCAGATGCCGCGGGAGCGGGATCGTCAGGCGATGGGGTCCGGGTTTTTCATTTCTGATGACGGGCATATCCTGACCAACTACCACGTCGTGCGGGATGCGGATGAAATCATCGTGCGGCTCAGTGATCGCAGGGAGCTGGTGGCGCAGCTGGTGGGTGGAGACGAG